>USMK01000007.1 GCA_900555835.1 uncultured Clostridium sp. | reverse complement strand
AGATTTCGTACGGTTACTCCGCGGCACATTCGTCATTACATAAATTTTATATTATCTATCCTTTGGCAACTACTCTATTGTTGGAGTGGGGATTTTTTCGTGTTTTGAAGTTCTTGTACTTGAAAAAACATTGAAAATATCATATAATCTAAACAAATATTTTAAATTCGAGGTTATAGTATGATAAACACTTTACATATAGAAAATATAGGAATTATAGACGATTTGAGCA
The DNA here is from genome assembly GCA_900555835.1 of uncultured Clostridium sp. Lineage (GTDB taxonomy): Bacteria > Bacillota > Clostridia > TANB77 > CAG-508 > UMGS1864. The sequence goes on along the minus strand of USMK01000007.1, from coordinate 71,778 downwards.
TTGAGCTGGGAGAGGGATTTAATGTGCTTACTGGTGAAACCGGTGCTGGTAAAACTTTGATTATTGATTCTCTTCAAATCCTTGCTGGTGGCAGATTTTCTAAGGATATGATAAGAACTGGTGAACCTAGTTCTTTTGTTGAGCTTAGTTTGTTTTTGCCTAATCTTGGATATGAAGACAATACTGTTATTATTTCAAGAGAAACAAATTTGTCTGGTAAGAATATTTGCAAAATCAATGGAAGACTGGCTACTGTTAGTGAACTTAGAAATTTTATGAAGGATATTATAGACATACATCGGTCAAAATGATAATCAGACTATTTTGGAAAAGGAAACACATATAGAATATTTGGATAAATTTGCTGGAACGGAAATTCAAAAATTAGCAAAAGAATATAGTACTTTATATGAGAAAAGAGCAGAACTTAAACAAGAGCTTAAAAGAAATTATGGAGATGAGAAGGAAAAACAACGTAAGTTGGATTTGCTAAAATATCAGGTTAATGAGATAGAATTAGCGAAATTGCTGCCAAATGAGGAAGAAGAATTAAATGCCAAAAGGCAAATTATGCTTAATTCAGAGCTTATAATGGAAAATATAAAATCAGCAGATTATAATGTAAACGAAGTAGCCATAGAGGCTGTTAATACTGCAGTAAGAGGATTGGAAAAGATAGCTGAACTGGATAATAAGTATAGCAATGTTTTGGAAGAGTTACGAAATACATATTATGAACTAGAAGAAAGCGGAAGAGATATTGCTTCTCTGAATGAAGATAATTGTTTTGAAGAAGAAGATAGAACTAAAATTGAGGAAAGATTAGACATTATATTTTCCTTGAAACGCAAGTATGGTAGCAATATTGAGGAAATTTTGGAATATTGTGATAAAATAAAAAAAGAATTATATGAAATTGAAAATCTAGAAGAATATACAAATAAAATAAAAAAAGAAATAAAAGAATTAGAACAAAAGATGTTGGCAATTGCAGAAAAAATGAATGATATAAGAGAAAAAACAGCAAAAATTTTAGACGAAAAAATCACAAATGAATTATCAGATTTAGAGATGAAAAGTGCTAAATTTCAAGTGAAAATAGAAAAAGAAACAGAACTAAATAAAAATGGAATAAATACAGTAGAATTTCTAATAAAAACAAATGCAGGAGACACGTATAAGCCATTGATAAAAATAGCATCAGGTGGAGAAATGTCTAGAATAATGCTTGGTATAAAGAAAGTGCTAGCAGATGTAGATGAAGTTCCAGTTCTTGTTTTTGACGAAATTGATACAGGAATAAGTGGAGTGGCAGCCAATAAGGTCGCAGAAAAGTTAAAAGCAATTTCAAGCAAACATCAAGTGCTTTGCATAACTCATTTAGCACCAATTGCTGCAAAAGGAAATAACAATTATTATATCAATAAGCAGGAAGAAAATGGACGAGCAAAAACAAAAGTAACTAAACTGAACAAAGAGCAAAAGATTAAAGAAATTGCAAGAATTGCAAGCGGAGAAATAAACGAAGTGTCTTTAAAACACGCAGAAAGTTTGATAGGATAGGTGAAAATTTTGAGATTAGATAAATTTTTAAAAGTTAGTAGAGTAATAAAAAGAAGAACAGTAGCAAATGAAGCTGCTGATTCTGGTAGAGTTAGTGTAAATGGAAAAACTGTAAAACCAAGTTATGAAGTAAAAATTGGAGATATAGTAGAAATTAAATTTGGAGATAAGGTTTCAAAATTTGAAATACTACAAATACCAAAAACTACTGGAAAAGATTTAATAGATATTATAAAGGTATTATAAAAACAAAAAGAAGATGTGTCCCAAGTGAGTCAAAATGACTCAAAAGGAAACGTCCCTTGTGAGGAGGAATTGGAAGTGGGGAGTTTTGTGCATTTGCATGTGCATAGTGAGTTTAGTTTGTTGGATGGTGCTAATAGAGTTAAGGATTTGCCTGTTAGGGCTAAGGAGCTAGGGATGGATGCTATTGCTATTACTGACCATGGCGCTATGTATGGTGCTGTTGATTTTTACAAGGAGTGTAAGAAAAATGGGGTTAAACCTATTATTGGGTGTGAGGTCTATGTTGCTCCTAGAAGTAGGTTTGATAAAGAACCGGGGATTGATAATCATTATTCACATTTGATTTTGCTTGCTAAAAATAAGACTGGGTATGAAAATTTGATTAAAATTGTTTCTGCTGGTTTTGTTGATGGTTTTTATTATAAGCCAAGGGTTGATAATGAGATTTTGGAGAAGTATAGTGAGGGAATTATTTGCCTTAGTGCTTGTTTGGCTGGGAGTATAAATCAACAAATTTTGAAGGGTGATATGGATAAGGCTAAACAAATTGCTTTATGGTTTAAAGATGTTTTTAAGGATAATTATTATTTAGAGCTTCAAAATAATGGATTAAGAGAACAAGTTTTGGTTAATCAAAAACTTGTTGAAATTAGCAAAGAGCTAGATATACCACTTGTGGCGACCAATGATGCTCATTATTTAAAAAGAGAAGATGCGTATAATCATGAGGTTCTTTTATGTATTCAAACTGGTAAAAAAATGAAAGACGAAGATAGAATGCGTTTTGAAACTGATGAGTTGTACATAAAAAGTCCGGAAGAAATGATAGAGTATTTTAAAAATATTCCAGAGGCAATTGAAAATACGGTAAAAATTGCTAATGAATGTAATTTCGATTTTGAATTTGGTGTTACAAAACTTCCTAATTACGAAGTTCCAAAAGAGTTTAAAACACATCCGGAGTATTTTAGAAAACTATGTGATGATGGAATTAGAAAAAGATATGGAGAAAATCCAAGTAAAGAGGTTTTAGACAGGCTAGAATACGAAATTAGTGTTATTGAAAAAATGGGCTATGTTGATTATTATTTAATCGTATGGGATTTTATAAATTATGCTAAATCAGTTGGAATTTCTGTTGGACCAGGACGTGGTTCAGGGGCTGGTTCTATTGCTGCTTATGCAATTGGAATAACAGATATAGATCCAATAAAATATAATTTGCTTTTTGAAAGATTTTTAAATCCAGAAAGAGTTAGTATGCCCGATTTTGACGTTGATTTTTGTTATGAAAGAAGACAAGAAGTTATTGATTATGTTGCTAGAAAATATGGCGCAGACCATGTTTCACAAATTATAACATTTGGTACAATGTCTGCTAGAATGGTAATAAGAGATGTAGGAAGAGCCTTAGATATACCATATTCAGAGGTTGATGCTCTTGCTAAAATGGTTCCATTTGAAATTCATATAACAATAAAAAAAGCAATGGAACAAAATATAGAATTAAGAGAAAAATACGAAAACAACGAAGAAATACACAAGCTATTGGATATATCTATGGCACTAGAAGGAATGCCACGTCAGGCTTCAACACATGCTTGCCGGAGTAGTTATAACAAAAGATCCGGTAGATACATATGTTCCACTATATATGCGTGATGGAGTTGTTTCAACACAATATATAATGACTACATTAGAGGAACTGGGACTTCTAAAAATGGATTTCTTAGGGCTAAGAACACTAACAGTAATTTCTGATGCAAAAAAACTTGTAAAAGAATGCAGAGGAATAGATGTAGAAATAGATAAAGATATGAATGACCAAGAAGTTTATAAATTATGGGGAGAAGGCAAAACATCTGGAATATTCCAGTTCGAAAGCGCTGGTATGACTAACTTTATGAAGGAACTAAAACCAGATGGACTAGAAGACATAATTGCAGGAGTTTCTTTATATCGCCCAGGACCAATGGACCAAATACCAAGATATATAAAAAATAAATTACATCCAGACCACATAGAGTACACACATCCAGCATTAGAGCCGATTTTGAATGTAACATATGGTTGTATGGTTTACCAAGAGCAAGTTATGCAAATTGTACGTGAACTTGCTGGATATTCGCTAGGTAGAGCAGATTTAGTAAGAAGAGCTATGGGAAAGAAAAAGCTAGATGTAATGGCAAAAGAAAGAGAAAATTTTATTCATGGGCAAGTTGACGAAGAAGGGAATGTAGTAATTCCAGGCTGTGTGCGAAATGGAATAGACGAAGTTTCTGCCAATAAAATATTTGACGAAATGGCTGAATTTGCAAAATATGCATTCAACAAATCTCATGCTGCTGCATATGCCGTTGTATCATATCAAACTGCATATTTAAAAAGATATTATCCAGAGGAATTTATGGCAGCTACACTAAATAGTTTTCTTGGTAATTTAGATAAAGTTCCAGAATATATAGATGAATGTAGAAGACTTGGAATAGAAATTTTAAAACCAAGCATAAATAAAAGTTTTACCAAATTTACAGTTGATAATAAAAAAATTAGATTTGGAATGGGAAGTATTAAAAATGTTGGAATATCGGCAGTTGAAGCCATTGTAAATGAAAGAGAAAAAAATGGACCATATGAAAGTTTCACAGATTTTTGTGAAAGAATACAAGCCGAAGCGGTTAATAAAAAATGTATAGAATGTTTAATAAAATCAGGTGCATTTGACGAATTTGAACAAACTAGAAGTACATTAGTTGCATCATATGAAGGAATAATAGATACAATATCAGATGGAAACAAAAAGTCTATGGATGGGCAAGTTACTATGTTTGATTTAGGTGCAGAAGACGAAAAATTAGAAGAAATCAAATATAGATTTAATGTAATGAAAGAATTTTCTGAAAAAGAACTTTTAAAATACGAAAAAGAAATGCTTGGAATCTATATATCAGGACATCCACTTGAAAAACTAAGAGACCAAATAGCAAAAATTGCTACAATCAATGCCAAACAATTAATGCAAATACAAGAAAACAACGAGATTTCGCAAGACGGAAAAAATGTAAAATTTGCCGGAATCATAACGACTGTAAAAAAGAAATTTACTAAAAATAATACAAGAATGGCATTTGTAACAATTGAAGATTTATATGGTTCAGTTCAGGTTATTGCATTTGAAAATTGTTATGTAAAATGTATGGAGTTGTTGTACGAAGATAGCATTGTTGTAGTAGAAGGAAGACTTAGTGTTAGAGAAGATGATGAAATATCAATAATGGCAAGAGAAATTAGTGAACTTAAAGAAAATAAGCCTAAAATGCTTAATTTGAATATAACAGGTTTGGACGAAGAGGAAAAAGACAAGCTAAGAGGAGCAATAAAATATTTTATGGGGGATAAAAACAACATATTTTTACAAATACAAAATGGAGAAGAATTTTCAAAAGCAGGAACTATTTATTTAACAAAAGAAATTTTGGAAGAATTTAAAAATCTAATTGGTGAAGACAGAGTTAAAATAACAGAATAATGGAGAAAAAAATGAAATTAGAGAAATTAGAAACTAAATATTTGGCTCGAAATATACTGTGTTATGAGAATTTGGAGTCTACACAGGTTTTAGCCAAAGAATTAGCACAAAAAAATGTGCCAAATGGAAGTATAATAATTGCTAAAAATCAAACAAATGGTCAAGGAACTCACGGAAAAAAGTGGCTTACAAGTTCAAATAAAAATGCTACATTTACATTGATTTTATATCCAAATTGCAATATAAATAAACTTGAAAATCTAAGTATAGCAATTGCTCAAAGTATACAAAATGCAGTAAAAAAAGAATATGGTATAGAACTAGCGATAAAAGAACCCAATGACCTAATGTATAACAACAAAAAATTAGCTGGGATTCTTACAGAGATAAGCACCAGAGAAGAATTTGTAGAAAAATTGTATATTGGAATTGGCTTTAATGTAAATCAAACCGAGTTTGAAGGAGAACTTAAAAATAAGGCCATTTCGCTAAAAATAATAACAGGAAAAGAAGAAAAAATAGAAGATGTAATTTCTGTAATTTGCAATGAATTAGAAGAAATATTAAAAAAATAGGACGAGTTAAATCGTCCTATTATAATTTCCATTTGTATATTCTTTTCCTTCTAATCTGTTTCCTGTTTTTACTGCTATAATTACATTGTTTATTGCATCTATATCTTCGTCTAAAATATCAATTCTAAAAGATGCAAAATCTAAGTCGGAACTTGAAATTGAAGTTGTTTTGCTATTGTAAATAGTTGTTACAGTTCCAATATTATCTGGAATAACTCTAAAATTAAAATTCATTCTGTCTTTTAAATAATACTTAGTATTAGAAATGCAAAGCTTTTTACATTCAAAATAACAATGATTAGATTTGCCAAGCAAACAGTAATTAGCTGTCATAACAGGTGTATTGCCATATACAATTACTTCACAATTCTTTGGAAAAATATTTTCAGTAAGAGCGATTTTTCCAAGTTCAGGAGATAATGTAAATTTGCTTATATTAAGTTTAGAAAGTTCTGAAATTGTTAAATTATTAAATATATTCAAAGTATAGTTACCTATAATTTCGTACTTTTCAGAATCTGGAATAAAATTAATATCTGCTAAATTAGAAATTACAAATCCCTTGATAGTATAAGTTTCAAGTATTTTAGGAAGATATGAAACAATTAGTTTTTTGTAGCTTTCGCGAATAATGCTTGGCATATAAATATAGATGTTGGCATTTAAATTAGAGATTATGTTTTTATATTTATCAGTTAGAAAATATTTAAAAGGAATATAAATATTTTCAACATTTTCTAATTTTGAATAATCTAGTTCTGTGCTTAGATTATTTAAGCAAAGCGAAATTTGTGTGCTAGCTGATTTTGCAGAAGGTATTTTTAGATTAAGATTAGCCTCAACAGGTTCTCTTCTAAATTTATTTATAGCAAGTTTTTCTAAATTTCCCAAAGCGCTTCTACGAAGTTCATTCAATTTGCTAATACTTGGCAGATGTAAGCTACCTTCTAAGTCTATATTTATTTCCTTAAATTCAAATTCAGTATTACCAGTTTTAGAAAGTTGATTTATTATTCTTTCACTATCAATTGGCATATTTGTAGCTTTTTCAGGTATTATATCTGAATTTATATCAAATTTTAAATTAAAATATGGACTAGAATTATCTTTTTCAAATGTTTCAATATGAATTGAAAGAGGAAGGCCTTCCCTTACTGTAACATCAGCTTTTAATTGGATTTTTTTAAATTCTTTGCTAAATGAATTATTGGCACTTAAAGAAAGTTCTTTACTTGCTACTTTATAAACACAATCTCCTACACTAATTTTTCCTTTTAATCTGCCTATAAGAACAGTTCCAAAAGATGCGGATTTTACATTTTGATTATTTAAAAGTAATTCAGAAACATTGTATTTATTATTTTCTTTTTCAACCATAATTGAATCCCCAATGGCAATAGGTTCTTCTAAATCTAGCTCAATGTATGATTTTGAGGCAATATATTTTTTTATTTTCCCTAAATATAATCCCATATTATTAGATTTTTTAGAATAAACCAAGTTTTGGTTAGGCTCATTTGATAAATGGCCAGTTGAGAAACCGCCTCTATTAAAAACTTGCATTAATTCTTTTTTATCATTTTCGTCTATGATATAAGTCTCGTTATTTATTATCATATCTAAATATTTTCTATAAATTCTAGTAACAGTTGCAACATATTCCGGAGTTTTCATTCTGCCTTCTATTTTAAAGCATTTTACTCCTGCGTGAACAAGTTCTGGTAGGTATTCTAATGAGCATAAATCACGAGGACTTAACAAATAGCCTTTGTCTATGGTGTTTTCTCCGTCTGTTAATTCATATGGAAGCCTGCAAGGTTGAGCACATTTGCCTCTGTTTCCAGAACGACCACCTATCATGCTAGAAAATAGGCATCTACCTGAATAAGACATACATAATGCTCCATGAACAAATGCCTCGATTTCAACATTTGAGTTTTTGCAAATATTTTCTATTTCAGATATGCTAAGTTCACGTGCTAATACTACTCTGGAAAAGCCTAATTCTTCAAGTTTTTTTACTCCTTCTAGATTGTGAACTGTCATTTGGGTACTTGCGTGAATTGGCATTTTGGGGAAGTTGTCTATTAAAAATTTGGCAAGGCCTAAATCCTGTACGATTATTGCATCAATTCCAAATTTGTATGCTGATTTTGCAATATTTATTGCTTCTTCTAGTTCGTTATTTTGAATTAGAGTATTTAGTGTTAAGTTTGTTTTTACATTTCTAAGTTTGGCATAATTTATTGCGTTTTCAAGTTCAGCTATGTCAAAATTGGTGGCAGAGGCTCTGGCACTAAAACTTGATGCTCCAAAGTATACTGCATCTGCACCATTTTGTACAGCAGCTTTTAAACATTCAAAATCACCTACCGGTGATAGTAATTCTGGTGTTATCATAATATTTTCCTTTCGATTTTTGAGATGCATATATTGTAACACATTTTTGGGAATTTGCATAATATATTCTATAAATTGATTTGAAAAGGAGGTTCTGATTATGCCAGACGATAGAAATTGCGGATGTGAAAGTAATAGCGGAAGAAGTGGCTTTTTAGGTGGCTGCTGTGGAGGAGATAGCGAGATTTTGTTTTTCATAATTATTTTCTTGTTACTTTTTACTAATTGTGGTTGCGGAGGAAGAAATAGCGGATGTTGCTAGGGGTTCTTCTGTGTTTTGAAGTTACTTAAAGGTTGTGGAAATAAGCTGGGGAGGAAAATTCTTATTGAGTTTTGCTTTTCAGCTTATTTTGTTATATAGCGTGTGAATATGAATTCGTTTTAAAGATAGCCGTTGACCAAAAGAAGAATACTATAAAATTTATTTCATTCCTCGGCTTGCTGCGTCCCCTACGAAATCTAAATCGAATTTTATGAGCCTCTCCGAAACCTTCGCTCCCTCATAAAATTTGATTAAGATTTCGTACGGTTACTACGCGGCACATTCGTCATTACATAAATTTTATAGTATTCTTCTTTTGGTCAACTACTCTACTTGTTGGATTTTATTGAGTTTTACTGTAAGAATAAATGTTTGCTAAAACTTGAAAAATGGTAAAAAATGTGATATAAATAGACAATAATTATGAGATTAAATGATATATAAATGTAATATAAACGTAACATAAATGTAATGGAATTTCGTAGTAAATTAAGATAGAATAGGAGATAATATAAAGAATATGAATAATAATTTTAAGTTAACAACATAGGAAGCTATTAAATTGATTGAAATAATGAAAGAAAGAGTGCGAGATTCATTGTTGCAATTTCCTAATAGGGGAGAAAAACTTGAATTTGAGGTAATTGGTAAGGATGATGGAACTAAGTTTATAGTGAATATAAATAGAGGAACAGTAGATATAAATAAATGTACATATCAAGGTAGAACTTTTATAAATAGTATACCATTAATGAGATTAGATATTACCAATTCTATACATATTAATTCAGATGGAACTAAGATTGTTGGAAATCATATTCATATATATAATGAAAATACGGAAATGAGAGATGCTATACCTTTTGATATTGAAGATGCTGATTTGTATAATGTGTGTCTTAGATTTTTTGAGAAGTTTAATATTATAGATGGAAAAATAATATATCAAATGGAAATAGGGAAAGGAAATAAAAATGGATAATATATTAAATCCAACAAAGTTGAAAGAACAATATATAAAGTGGTTAGAGGACGAGATTACTTTAAATAAGATAAATGAATATTTGGAAATAACAAGTCCGTTTTTAGATAGATATAATGATTATTTGCAAGTATATGCTAAAATGGATAATGATAATGAAATTTTACTAACGGATGATGCGTATACACTTAATAATTTGAAAATGGCGGGAGTGGATATAAATAGCCCTAGAAGAAAGCAACTTTTGGATAATTTTTTAAATAAATATAAAGTACAATTAGATAATGATGCATTAACAATCAAAACAGGGGTAGAAGATTTTCCACAAAAGTTGTTATTTTTAATGCAAACAATGTTAAATGTGGATGATATGTTTATGCTTTCTCAAAATAGGGTTTCGTCAATATTTTTGGATGATATAAAGGAATTCTTGGACTCCAGGGAGATTTTTTATAGTGAAAACGTAAATTTCGTAGGAAAATCTGGTTTCTTTTATTATTATGATTATTTGATACAAAGAACCAAAAATAAACCTGAAAGATTATGCAAAGTGATAAATAACCCCAATAAACAAAATTTCCAGTCTACAATGTTTATGTGGAATGATACAAAAGAAACAAGAAATGAAGATAGTAAATTAATTGTTTTCTTAAATGACGAAAATAAAATTGATTCTAGCATAATTGAAGGATTTAAAAATTATAATGTAGATACGATATTGTGGTCAGAAAAAGATAAAAAGATAGATATATTAAGTGCTTAAATTTTTGGTGGATAATAGAATAGTTCATAAAGATGGGAGAGTAACAAAAGTGAAGAATTTTAGAGTTGGAGATAGACGGGATAACCCTTGTGGTGCTTGTGATTACTATTGTGGTTATGCTTATAATAACTACAACGGTTATTAGTCTTAGTACAAATAATTTGAAGACAAAGCATTTGTCTAATATGTATACTGATATTAAGAGCTTGGATGATAAGGTGGCTGTTTTTTATAATCAATATGGAACATTGCCATTGAAAGAAAAGTTTACCGGCTCTATGCAGTTTCAAACAGCGGCAAATCCAAATGATGATTTGGATGGATATTATGTAATTGATGTAAATAAGCTCAATAATTTGGTACTAACCAAAAAGTTAACTTGGCAAAACGAGGATGTGTATATAATAAACAAAAAAACCCACACCATATACTATCCGTATGGAGTGACTCTGGACGGCGAAACCTATTACCGCTTGCCTGGGGAATATAGTGTAATTAAGGGAAAAATAGATGCTGGTACAGTAGCAAGTGATGCAAGCTATATAGGAAAATACGTAAATTACAAAACACCAAGTGGAGATCCAGATGTAAAATGGAGAATATTCTATGCAGATAGTAGTAATATATATTTAATAGCAAATGATTACTTAAAGTATGATTATGTGCCAACCAAAACAACAAATGGAAAAAAATATCCAATGCATAAGAATAGCAGTGATTATAAATTATCATTTGAGGATATGTATGAAGCATACACCGGTTCAACAGATATAACAGATCCAAGAATAACAAAATGGATGAAATGGGTAGGACAATATCCAAGTTCAACAAATATCAATATACGTTCAGTAGCATATATGCTAGATAGTAATATATGGAATGCAAAATATCAAAATAGCTATGCCGAATATGTTATAGGAGGACCAACAATAGAAATGTTTTGCGCATCATATAAAGCAACACATCCAACTAGATATATAGAGTGTGATAGTATGGCTGAAAATGGGTATGAAGTAAAATGGAATACAGATAGTAGCTATAGTTATAATATAGGTGGATTAAGTACAAGTGAATTAGAAAATTTATATGTAATAAGTGACCCGACAAAGGCCTATTCATACTGGCTCGCTTCCCCGTCTGCCGACATCGAGTACGACTGGGACGACTACTACTATTTGCTTGATGTGCGCTGCGGCGGCCATGTGTCCAGCACCACCTATGCCAACGCCCATACCGACCTCAATGCGGGGCTGCGTGCGCTAGTTTGTCTAAAATCTAATGTCCAATTAGTACCAAATGGAAATGCATATGATTTAAGTATGTAAATAACCAAAGAAAATAGAGAAAGGAAATGCCTAACAGGCCTTGTGTCTGTTGGCATTTGGATATAAAAATGAGTGTAATAAATATGGCAAAAATAAAGGTGGTAGATTTTTTACTTAATTTGTCATATGAAAGTCTACCAACTACGACGGCAATGTGAACAACTTTTAGATAGCACTAATTTAAGTGCTATCTTTTTTAGGCAAAAAAGTAAAATTTTTATTGCATAAATTCTTATAACAAAATACTGCTAAAAAGAATGTCGAAACATGTCGGAATTTTCATCCTTGAAAAAAGTTTATAAAATACCACTTCCATATACTTGACAATATACCATTAAATAGTATATAATAATTAACATTCACGGGATATAAAAAGTACATAGAAGCAATTCCCGATAAAGAGTAATAATCCCACAGTATGAGTTCAACTTCGGAAGGAGGGAAATAAATTGTCAGAGGTTAAAGTTAATAATGGAAATATAGAAGATGCTCTAAAAAGATTTAAGAGACAATGCGCAAGAAATGGAGTTTTACAAGAAGTTAGAAAAAGAGAACATTATGAAAAGCCAAGTGTAAAAAGAAAGAAAAAATCAGAGGCAGCTAGAAAAAGAAAATTCTAATTTGTAAAAAGAGGGGTGAGAAGTTAAAACTTGTTTTTACTTCTTACCCTTTTTGCGTTTTTATGCAAAAATGAATAAATAAAAAATTAAAACCAATACTAATAAAAAGAAAAAACAAGGAGGAGCTATGAAAGAAAGCGTAACAGAAATTAAAAAAGGAATAAAAATACATTCAATACAAACAAACAAATTTAAAACAAATTTAATTGCTGTTTTTCTAACAACAGAATTAAATAGAGAAAATGTTACAAAAAATGCCCTAATTCCAGCTATATTGCGTAGAGGAACTGAGAATATGAAAACAACAAAGGAAATAAACCAAAAGCTAGAAGAAATGTATGGGGCAGAATTTGACTGCGGTGTAGAAAAAACTGGAGATAACCAAGTAATAAAATTCTACTTAGAGGCATTAAATGATAATTTCCTTCCAGAAAAAGAAGATTTGATAAAGAAAAGTATAGATGTATTATTAGAAATAGTTTTAAATCCATTAATAGAAAATGGTAAATTCAATGAAGAATACTTAAAATCAGAAAAGGTAAATTTATCTCAGCTAATCCAGGCAAAAATAGACAATAAGGATTTGTATGCATTTGAAAAATGCACAGAAGAAATGTACAAAGAAAAGCCATACAGTTTATATAAATACGGATATGCCGAAGATTTAGAAAAACTAACATCAGAAGAAATGTATAATTATTATAAAGAGTTACTTGCAAAATCTAAAATAGACATATTTGTATCTGGTGAATTCAATGAAAAAGAAATAGTAGGTATTATAGAAAACAACGAAAATATCAAAAAATTAAATGAAAGAGAGCCAAACAATATAGTAAATAGAGAAGAAAACGAAAAGAAAGAAGAAGTGGAAACTCCAAAAGTACTAGAAGAAAAAATGAATGTAACCCAAGGAAAAGTAGTAATTGGAATGGAAATATTAAATATGAAAAAAGACGAAAGATTTGTAGCAACTCTATATAATACTATTTTAGGAGATAGCGCTAATTCAAAAATGTTCCAAAATGTAAGAGAAAAAGCACATTTGGCATATAGTGCAAGGTCAACATATATAAGACCAAAAAACGATATTATAATAAGATGCGGAATAGAAATAGAAAATTACGAAAAGGCATTGGAAATAATAAATGAGCAAATAAAAGATATGCAAGAAGGAAATTTCACAGAAGAAGATATAACAAGTGCAAAAAAATATATAATATCAGCCATAAATAGTGTGACAGAAGAACAAGATACTGAAATTACCTATTATTTAGGTCAAGAATTAGCTGGAACAAATTGTGGTTTAGAAGAATACAAAGAAAATATTGAAAAAGTAAGCAAAGAGCAAATTCAAGATATTGCAAACAGAGTTCAAATAAATACAATTTACTTTTTAAGAAATTAGGAAGGAGAAACATATGCAAATAATAGAAAATACCAAGGTAAAAGAAAAACTATATATGGACAAATTAGAAAATGGCTTAACTGTTATGATAATCCCTAAAAAAGGAACAATAAAAAAATATGCCATTTGGGGTACTCATTATGGATCAATCAACAATGATTTTGTCGTACCAGGAGAAGAAAACGAAACAAAAGTGCCAGATGGAATAGCACATTTTTTAGAGCATAAGATGTTTGAACAAGAAAATGGAACAAACAGCTTAGATACATTAACAGCAATAGGAGCAAATGCAAACGCATATACAACAAATGATCATACAGCATATTTATTCGAATGTACAGACAATTTCGAAGAAGCCTTTACCGAACTTGCAGATTATATCCAACATCCATATTTTACAGACGAAAATGTAGAAAAGGAAAAAGGAATAATTGGTCAAGAAATAATGATGTATGACGATTATCCAGAATGGACTTTATATATAAATGCAATAAAAGCAATGTATAGTAAAAATCCAGTAAGAATAGATATTGCAGGAACAATAGAATCTATCAGCCATATAGATAAAGAAGTGCTATACAAATGTTATAATACATTCTATAACCCAAGCAATATGGCACTGGTGCTATGCGGAGATTTTGAAATAGAAAAAACAATGGAATTTGTAAAATCAAAATTGTTACCAACAAAAGCTATTGGGGAAATAAAAAGAATATTTGAAGAAGAACCAGAAGAAATAAACCAAAAGCAAATAAAAGCAGAAATGGAAGTTAGTATTCCATCATTTATGATTGGATATAAGGTACAATCAGAAAAAGAAGAAATTGTAAAAAAACATATCGCATTAGAGATTTTACTAAATATGCTAGCAGGGAAAAGTTCAAGATTATACGAAAAAATATATGAAGAAGGACTATTGCAAGCTCCATTAGACTTAGAGTTTGAATTTGCTGAAAACTATGCTCATATACTAATAGGTGGACAATCAAAAGAACCAGAAAAGGTACAAGAAAGACTAAATATTGAAATCAAAAAATTAAAAAATGATGGAGTAAATGATGCAGATTTCGAAAGAACTAAAAAAACAATATATGGACAATATGTAAAAGAATATAATGAAGTTGGAGATATAGCCAGAATGTTCTTAGCTGACTACTTCAAAGGAATAAACAGCTTTGAATATTTAGAAAATTATAATCAAATAACAAAAGAATATTTAGAACAAATTTTAAAAGAAATATTTGTAGAAGAAAAACAAGTAATAAGCATAGTTAGTCCAAAAAGGGAAAAATAGATGGTAACATTTCCAAGTTTAGGAATAAATCTTAAAATAAACAAAATAGCATTTAGCATACTAGGAATAGAAATATACTGGTATGCTATATTCATTGTTATAGCAATGATTTTAAGTTTAATTATTCTAAAAATAATAACCAAAAAAGAAAAAATAGAATATGAAGATGTTATAAATTTATTTGTTTATTTAATACCGATTTCAATAATATCTGCACGATTATATTATGTTGTATTCCAATATCAAGATTATATAAATACCCCGTTAGAAATATTTAATATAAAATCAGGTGGACTTGCAATATATGGAGGAATTATAGGTGGAACAATCACAACAATGGTATATTGCAAAATCAAAAGGCTAAACATATTACAAATGCTAGATATAATAGCACCTTGCCTAGCATTAGGACAAGCAATAGGAAGATGGGGCAATTTTATAAATATAGAAGCATATGGAACAGAAACAACCAGCTTTTTTAGAATGGGCATAATAGAAAATGGGATATACAAAGAAGTAATACCAAGCTTTTTATATGAATCCATTGCAGATTTTATAATATTCATAATTTTACTAATAATAGGCAAAAAAAGACAAAAACCAGGAGAAAGAACTTTTTTATATCTAACAACATATTCTTTTGTCAGATTTTTTACGGAAGAAACAAGAATAGACAGTTTAATGTTAAATAATATACGAATATCACAAATGTTGTCAGTCATAGTTTTTGTCGTATCTTGTAGTATTTTGGCATATCTTCAATTAAAAGGCCGAAAACTCACTAAAAATTCATTAAAATGGCATACGAAAAATTGGTAAAATATAGTAAAAATATTGAAATTGTTGTAAAAATATGTTATCATATCTTAAACGCGTAAAGAGTTAAAAAATCAAAATAAGAAATGGAGAGTGATAATAAAAATGATAGACGAAGAAATCTGCAAACTAAGAAACAAACTGAACAATAGCATAGTAAGTGGCGAAGACTATGATAAAATATATAGATTAAGCGTAGAATTAGACGAACTAATAGCAGAATACTACACAAATGAAAAAGCAAGAAAAATAAAGAACAAAGCAAAAATAAAAGTGCTAGCATAAAAAAATCGCAACCCAAAAGGTTGCGATTTTTAGTTGGAGGAATTAGTCTTCGATGTACAAATCCTCCTCCGGGTTGGCCGACTTGTAAACGACAAACCCACATAATGGGCCACGTCCACCATTGCGACCAATTTTGTAGACATTTGCTACAATTGCTGCATTATGGCTCTTGTTTACGATATTACGCAAAGTTGATGCTTTTGCGCCAGTAATGATAATCTTAGTCTCGCCATAAGGCAAGCGATTGAACAACTGTGTCATACTAAACTCACGATATGCTCGGGAGTTAGGATCAGTTAAATCAATGATTTTATCGATTTCTCGATTAACACGATTTCTGATTTTGGACTCAGTTCTTCTAGCTGCACGGTCAATAACTCTATCACGGTTTTTGTTCCAGGCAGATGCTTCTACCTTAGTTCCAAAATCAACTGTGATATTGTCTTTGTTAACGCTAATATCAAAATTAAAAACACCAAATGCAAATACTGCAACTAAGATAACGGACCGGAAAACTTGTTTAATTGTCATGATAATTTCCTCCTTAAAGTGCATAATTATGCACTAATCACAATATAATGTTTCTAAAAGATAATTCTATTATACAATAAAAAGTGCAAAAATGCAAATTTGATTCCGGATTTATTCAATAAATAGGAGTTTTTTGCAAGGAAAAACATAAAAAGTTATAAAAAAGACAATAAATATACAACAAAATGTTGCATTTTAGAAAAAAATACGTTATAATGGAAATATAATTGAAGAAAAAGTCAAACCAAAATAAAAAGGAGGATTATATAATGAACAAAGCAATAAAAATAATTTCAATTGTAATGTTAGCTGCATTAGTAATAGGAGCATTAGTAACACCAGTATTAGCTGTTGATCCAGGTACATTTAATCCAGATACAAATAATGCAACAGGAGTTACAAATATGTTTAACAGTGTAATCGGTATTGTACAAGTGGTTGGTACAGGTATTGCTATTATAATGCTTATTGTGCTTGCAATAAAATACTTAACAGCAGCACCAGAAGGAAAAGCTGAAATAAAGAAAAGTGCAATTATATATGTTGTAGCAGCAGTAATCTTATTTGCCGCAGTTAATATCTTAGCAGCAATCCAATCTTGGGCATCTAATGTTGAAATTTAAGCGAATATAGAAAAGTAATTAATAATCCTTTTGACTTACAATTCTAGTCAAAAGGGTTTTTTAATATCCAAAGGAGGAAGGTTAAATGATGAAGAAAAATGTAATAAAAATTATTTCTTGTACATTAATCATATTATTATTTATAACTATTTCAACTGTCGAAGCTACAAGTGTAATTGGAGATATACAAAATAATATGAAAACAAACACAAGTGTTTCAAATTCAGTTGTGTCAACAGGAAAAACAGTAATGGGAGTATTAGACATAATTGCAACAGGTATTGCTATATTGATGCTTTTATATATAGCAATAAAATATATGATGTCAGCGCCAGAAGGAAAAGCTGAATACAAAAAAACTGCAACAGTATATGCAATTGGAGCAGTCATAATATTTATAGCACCAAAACTTGCAAGTGCAATTATGAAAGTTTCTCAAAATATAACAGGAAAACTAGGGTAGGTGGTATGTATGAAAAGATTAAAACAAGTATTAGCAATAATTATAATAGCAATGTTACTTATATCAATTATTACACCAGCTAGTTTAGCTTCTGGAAAAATTGATACAAGTAAATTGCAAGGAATAAGTAATCCAACAGGAGTTGGTGCACTTAGCCAGGCAAGTGGAAAAATTATAAATGTAATATACACAGTTGCTGTATTTATGTCAGTTGCTACATTGGTAATAATAGGAATAAAATATATGACATCAAGTCCAGATCAAAAAGCCTCTTTAAAAGACAGGGCAATTCCATATTTAATTGGTTCAATTCTAGTATTTGGAGCAGCAAATATATTAAGATTTATTCAAAGTATGTCAACTTGGATAAAATAGTAAAAAAGCATATTAAGTTCTTATTTGCGTAAGAATTAATATGCTTTTTCTTTGTTTCAGTTTTGTTACAATAAGATTACATTTTAAAAATAATGAATATTATTAAAAGTTATTGTTGAAATATGGAGGAAAATGAAGTATAATATTATTAATTATAAGTGTTTTTGCGTGTGAATGAGGTGAGAAAAATGAAAAAAAGTTTTAAAATTGGATTAATTTTATTATTCTTAGTAGGAATTGTCTTTACAACAACAATAGAAGCTTCATCAAGCTTGACTTGGGATTCAATAAAACAATCAGCTGATAATTTTGAACAAGCTGGTTCAAAACAAACTTTAATAAGTCAAGACCAAATAATAAATGCTGTTTTACCTATTGGACAAATGCTTACTGCCGTAGGTGTAGCTGTATTGTTTGGAGCAATAATGCTATTAGGTATAAAATATATGAAAGCACAACCAGAAGAAAGAGGAAAATTAAAACAACAACTAATTGGACTTGTAATTTCAGGTATCGTAATATTTGGTGCATTTACAATTTGGAGAATAGCATACAATTTCTTTGAAGAGATTTTTTAAATAACTAAGGAGGGAATCTAATGGGTTCATATTATATCCCACGTGATTTGGGAGGAGAAACTAGAATTCTTGTAATATTTTCAGTAAAATCATTGATTACAACAGCCATAGGTGCAGCAGTAGGTTTGATATTCTATCTTATATTTGCTGCATTAGGAATAGGGATGGCAGGAGTTATCACAATGGCAGGAATGGCTTTACTAGGATTTGCAATTGGAACTTTTAAAATACCAACAGTAGCTGGATTACCATTTACAAAAAAAGTTGGTGGAGAACCAGTTAGTGAAATAATACTAAGATACATAAAATTTAGAGCAAATAAGAAAATTTATGTGTATACAAAGGAGGAAAAATAGCAAATGGATTTGATAAATATACTTAATATAATTTTAGTTGTATTGGTTTTTATAATAGTTTCATTAGTTTTGATATATTTTGCAGTAGTTTATAGAAACAAAAATAATAAAAATGCAGAAATAAAAAGTTCTAGTAAATCTTCGTCAGAGTATACTTCGACAGTAGCAACTGGACTTCCAAGAGAAGCTATTGAGAAGTTTATGGATTTCGATGAAATAAAAGATAATATGATAATTAGAAAAAACAGAACACAATATGTAATGATATTACAATGCCAAGGTGTAAATTATGATTTGATGTCAGAAGACGAAAAAATGGCAGTTGAACAAGGATTTGTTCAATTCTTAAACACATTAAGATTTCCAATTCAATTATATGTTCAAACAAGAAGTTTGAATTTAAAAGATATAATTGATGGCTACAAAGATAGAGTTAAAAATATGAAAACAGAAGTTGAAAATATAAGATCCAAAATGAATACAGCAAAACTTCAAGGTAATACTGCTTTATATGAAAAATTAAAATATGAAGAAAGAAGAAAAGAAAACGTATTAGAATATGGAGCAGACATTGCAGATTATATTGGAAGAATGAGCTTAAATAAAAACGTACTACAACAAAAAACATATGTGATAGTTTCATATTATGCTTCTGAAAATGGTTCAATTTCAAATTATTCAAAAGAAGAAATTGACGACCTATGTTTCCAAGAGTTATTCACAAGAAGTCAATCTGTTATGAGATCACTTGCAGCATCAGAAGTAACAGGAAAAATTTTAACATCAGAAGAACTAGCAGAACTTTTATACATAGCATATAACAGAGATGATTCAGAATTATTACAACTTTCAAAAGCATTAGATGCAGAATATGATTCTTTATATAATACTGCAAAAGATGTATTTAAAAAGAAACAAGAAAAACTTGAAGAAAAAATCAATTTAGAAGCTGTTGATTTAGCAACAGAAAGCATTGTAGCAGCTGATAAGAAAAGAGAAAAAGAGCTAGAAGAACAAGCTAAAAGAAAACAAAAAGTAAAAGACAAAGCATTAGAATTAGTAGAAGAATATAAATCTCAAATGGATGATGATTTATATGAAAGAGTGAAAAAAGAAATAAATGGAGAAGCAGAAGAGGAAGAAGAAATAGAAAACGAAGAACCTCCAAAGAAAAAAAGAGGAAGAAAAAAGAAAGTAGAAAGTAACGAAGAAGAAAAATAACTAATTCCAATATTTTAGGAGGAGAAAGTGTAATGAGAAAAGACAAAAGAAATAAAAAGAATATGCCAGAGCAAATTGTTCAAACAGAATATAAAAATGAAAGTTTTATAACAAGAAGTGCTAAAACAATAAAAGATTTAATTGCACCAGCAGGAGTTGATGCAAGCCATTTAAATCATTTAGAGATAACATCTAGTACAACAAGATATGCAAGAAGCATGCTTGTTACAACAATTCCAAGAATGTGTACATTCCCTGAATTTTTAAGAAGTATGTATACATTTGGAGATATAAATGTTTCTGTGTTTATAAATCCTGTAAGTGAAAGTTCTTCTCAAACAGATTTGAACAGAAAAATAAATGAACTAGAATCTGAAAGAATTGTTGCCTTAGATAGAGGCGATATAAACAGAGAGAGAATATTAGCACAAAAAAGGGCAGAAGCAGAAGCACTAAGAGACGAGATTGCTGCTGGATTTAACAAATTATTTGAATCTTCAATAATTTGT
Organism: uncultured Clostridium sp.; assembly: GCA_900555835.1. Taxonomy (GTDB): domain Bacteria; phylum Bacillota; class Clostridia; order TANB77; family CAG-508; genus UMGS1864. The sequence goes on along the minus strand of USMK01000007.1, from coordinate 51,057 downwards.
ACATTGTTTGCTTATAGCTTAGACGAACTAGATAAATATACAGAGCTTTTAGCATCTGAGATGTCTAAAACTTTGATAGGAATAAAACCTGCATGGGCAATTCAAGATGAAGCATTTAGATCTAATATGCCTTATAATGATAACAAGGTAAAGAAAACTCATACATTTGATAGAAGCTCAATGGCAACAGTATTCCCATTCTTTACGTCAGAGGTTGGACATGATAAAGGAATACCACTTGCATTCAATAGACAAACAGGATTACCAATATTATTTGATAATTTCAGCCCAACACTTACAAACTATAATATGGTTGTATTTGGAAAGTCTGGTGCTGGTAAAGGTGTTACAATAAAAACTTTAACTGCTCGTTCTTCTGTTTTAATGGGAATTGAAAGCTTAGCACTAGATGCCGAGGGTGAGTATGGTGTAGTTGCAGAAGCACTAGGTGGAATAAATGTAACAATAAGCCCTAACTCAAAAACAGTTATCAATTTATTTGATATAGAGCCAGAAGTTGTAAAAGACGAAATAACAGGAAAAGAAAGAGTAATGTTAAATGTTGAAAATAAAGTAGAAGACGTAACACAGGCATTACTTACAATGGCAAGAGGTAGTACAAGAAGCCAAGAAGTAAACGAACTTACAAAACAGATTATAGCAGAATCAGTAGCACAAGAATATGCTGCACACGGAATAACAAATAACATAGAAAGTTTATATGTAAATGAAGGACCAATAGTAAATAGAAACTTCCTAGGAAGAACTAAAAAAGAAATGCCAACAATAGGCTCTTGGTACAAAACATTAACAGAAAATGCTAAGAAAAACGACAACCCAGATTATAGATTCCATTACAGTTACTTAATAAAGGTTATGAAACAATATGTAAGGGAATTTGATGGACAGATGGCATATTTTGATGGACAATCTACTTTCGAATTATTAGATGGTGTACCATTTATAAACCTAGATATATCTGGACTAGAAGAAAGATTTGCAAGACCACTTGCACAACAAATATTACTTTCTTGGATATGGGAAAAATATGTAAAGAAAAATAGTGAAGATAAATCAAAAGCTGCTAAAAAAAGAGTGCTAGTTGACGAAGCTTGGATGTTGCTTCCTTATCCAGAAGCAGTAGATTTCTTAAACACAATGGCAAGACGTGCCAGAAAAAGAAATGTATCACTTGCCGTAATTTCACAGAAATTCCAAGATTTCTATGAAAAAGCAGAAGTACAAGCCGTACTTACATCATCAGATACAAAATTATTCTTAGCACAAGATAAATCAGAAATTGATTATATAAAAGAAGTATTTAAACTAAGTGAAGGTGAAGCATATTTCTTAACAACTTGCAGTAGAGGTGAAGGACTACTAAAAGTTGGTGAAGACACAGCAATTATATCAATTAAACCAACGAAAAAAGAATTTGAGTTCGTAGAAACAAACTTAAATAAATTGAAGGAATAAAAAATAAAATGGAAGGTGTGTGTAATGAAGAAAAAGTTAATATTATCATTTTTAATAGCAATTCTTATGTTTAATGCACTCCTTCCAAGTAGTATTTATGCGACTAATGGAAACAATACAACAAATACGACGGCCAGTAGTACAGGGAAAGGTGCTAGCCAAACAGCAAGAAATGAGATTAAATCACTTAACCAAAAGGAAGTAGAAAATACAAGTGTAAATGTATCAACTGATAAGAATGGAACAGTTACAAGCGTTGGAGGTACACAAACATCAGAACCAGGAAATTATGCAGGGGTTATTGTAAAAATTATAGCGAAGATATTTTGCTTTCCTCCATATGGACTACAATTAATGATGGCATTTGCGGTTAAAGGTGACAATGAAACGGTTGCAGGAAGTTTAACAGAAGCATTTGATGCTACAAAAGTAAATTGGTTTACAATAGAAAAAGCTGTATTTAATAAAATTCCTTTGCTAAATGTTGATTTTTTCGATGTACAAAATACAAATTCAAAATTAAGTACTGATTTTAGACAATCAGTTGCAACTTGGTATCAAACGACATTTTTGATCGCTCAAATCGCAAGTATTGCGGTACTAATTTATATTGGAATAAGAATGGCAATATCTTCTACTATGGAAGCAAAAGCTGAATATAAAAAAATGTTTAAAGATTGGATAGTAGGATTTGTATTATTATTCTTATTGCATTATGGAATGATAATAATATTGAGAGCTAATAACTTGTTAATTTCTTTAATACCATCATCACTTGTAGAAAACAATATGGAAGTAAACATTATTAGTAAATCAATAGGAATATTTGATACAAAAGAAAGTATATGGTCTGTATTATTATATGTAATAACATACTGGGTAATGGTAGTTTTTGAAATATATTTCTTTTGGATATATTTTAAAAGATTATTAACAGTAGCATTTTTAATAATCATAGCACCACTTATAACAGTAACATACGCAATAGATAAAGTGGGAGATGGAAAAGCACAGGCATATACAGCATGGGTAAGTTTATTTTTAGGTAATGTATTTATGCAAGCTGTACAGGCATTTATGTATGCAATATTTATATATTCAGCATCAGCAATAGCCGAAAAAGCACCAATAATAGCAATATTATTCTTCCTAGCATTAACAAAAGGTGAAGATGTAGTAAATAAACTATTTAATTTGAACAAATCAGTATAAAAATGAGGTTTAATATGATAAAAAAAGATGTAAAAAGAATACTATTATTCTCAATAATTAGTATAATGATGTTTAATTTTATATTTTCAAATCTATCTTTTGCAACTGACGAAGATGACTATACGAAAAGTGATACAGATTATGAACAAGAGGCAACACAAAATCAAAAAGTGGATGTACAAACTCAAACCACTAGTAGTGGTAGTGGTAGTGGTAAACAGTCTACAACTTATAATGAGTCTGCTGAAGTGAAAGAAGCCATAAAAAAGCTTAATGTTTCTTCTGATGGATTAGATGCAGAAATGGCTGTTGCTAATAGTATGGATAAAACTGTAATATTAGATGGTTTGGTTGGAATATTTACTTATTTTGAGAAAGTAAAAGTAGTAATTGTTGGTGGTGTGTTTCAATTTTTAGCAACAGTTGTTGGTGAAAGTGCTGGAACGGTAAATAATGGTGGGACTTTTTCAGTAATTACACCAGGAGATATTTTATTTAATAGATTAGCAATAACAGATATAAATTTCTTTAATTTATCAACATTTGGACCAGCAAGTAATCAGAAGAACTTGCCTGGAAATGATAATCCTATTAAATTACTAAAACAAAGTGTTGCAAATTGGTATATGACATTAAGAACAATGGCAATAATTATTCTTTTATGTGTTCTTGTTTATATAGGAATAAGAATGGTATTAGCTTCAAACCCAGAAACTAAGAAAGATTATAAAAAAATGCTTGTAAATTGGTTTGTGAGTTTAGCGATGGTGTTTTTATTACACTATTTAATTATAATTGTTATAAATGTTAATAATGTATTTGTAGATGCTTTATATAGTGCTCAGAATAAGGCACTTAATTTAGATAATAATTCTACATGGATGAGCAATTATATAAATGTGTTAGTATTAAAAAGTTTTACTCCATTAGCTACAATTGGATGGAGTTCTGCAATAGTTTATGTATGTATTGTAGCTTTAACATTTATATTCTTGATAATGTATGTAAAACGTATGATTACAATTGCTTTTTTAATACTAATATCACCAATTATAACAATAACATATTCAATAGATAAAGTTGGAAATGGAAAAGCAGAAGCGTTTTCATCTTGGTTTAAAGAATTTATGCATAATGTTTTAATACAACCATTCCATTGTATAATTTATGTAGCATTTGTCTCAATTTCAATGAAAATGTTGCAAAGTTCTGGAACATTAGCTGCATCAATGATTGTTATAATAACGATGTTCTTTATATTACAAGCAGAAGATTTAATAAAGAAAATATTTGGAATAGATTCAAAATCAACAGGAAGTGCATTAGCAACAGCAGCTGTTTTATCTTCTGCATATGGTAAGTTAAAACCAGGAAAAGAAAAGGTTGCAAGAGTAGCAACAAATGGAAAAGCTGCAATGGCTAATATGAGTAAAGCAAAATCACAGGCAAGTAGTTTAGTAGCAAAGAATAATATTGCGGCAAGTAATGCAAGTGCCGCAGTTGCCGGGGCTAGTACTGCAACTGCAGTGAATGCTTCAAACAGATTAAATGAACAATTAAGTAGTGGTGCAGGAGCTTATGAAGATTATCAATCTACAATGAGTACTCCGCAAGAAGAAATGGATAGAAAAATAAATCAAGCTAATTTAGCTGGAGCATCTGACTATGATGATTTAATGGGAAATACAATGCCAAGAAATAGAATAATGGGGAAAATTGGAACAATACCTGTTCAAAATACTGCAAGTGCACAGCAAGCACAAGCTACTAATGGTCCAATTGCTGATGTACCAATGCCAGATGTAAAAAATAATAAACCTCAATCTGATTGGGAAGGATTAAAAGATGGAGTAAAAGGATTGGGAAAAATCGGTTGGGCAGCTGGGAAGGGAATTTATAAGAAAGGCTCAGACCTGGGAATTGCTGGTGGTGTAATTGGCGCATCTCTTGCTGGACTTGGAGGGCAAGATATTGCAACAACAATTGGTGCTGCTGCTGTAGGACAAAAAATAGAAAATTATGTTGAAACTAGTGCAGGAAATACATTTATTGAGAAAAAAGAAGAATTAGAACAAAAATTAAAAGATATAGATATGAAAAATAATGAAAGAACACTAGCAACTGCATTTAGCAATCATAAAGATAATGCTAAATATGATAAGAAAGCAGACATACAACAAGCGAGAGAATATTTGGGAATGAATAGCGAAAATATAAAAAATATTCAAAATAAATCTGAACGTCAATATGTACAGGCATTGCATGCAATGAGAAGTATATATAGCAAAGAAAATTATGACGAACAAGATCCAAATGAAAGAGTTATAGAAACAATGGAAAAAATAATAGATGAAGATATTAAGCCAAATGCTAATTAAAATATGGAGGGATAATGTGTATGGTAAAATACTAATACCATTATCCCTTTTTAAAAGAAGGTGAGAAAATGAACGATAACGAAGGAAATGAAGATTATTTTGATGAAGAATATTCAAGAGCACATGATGAAAGTAGAGCTATGAAGAAAAAAGTTACTGATGCTCGGAAAAGCTGCTGGTAAAAAAGCGTGGAACGTAGCTAGTAATATTTCCAAAACAGCGGCCAAAAGAGTAATTCTTGCAGTTTTACCATATATTACTGTAATTGTGGCCGTTATTGTTGGAATTATATTTCTTGTATCTGTTTTAGCATTTTTGCTTACTGGGCCAGATATGCTAAGAGGACAAATAGTACAAATGCTAGACGAAATGGCTTCGGCTATAAAGGCAGCTTATGTTAGCATCGTTGAGGGAGATGATTATGCTGCTGTAACGAAACAAAATGTTTTGGATACAGGAAAATATATTCAATCAATGGGATATGACTTAATTGGATATGGATTTGTAGGATTTAATCAGACAAGACTTACGACAACAACTGGAACCAAAAATGGACAGACTACAACAGAAACAACTTTTGTTGCAGGAAAAAAGGATATATCAAACCTTGAAACCGGAGATTTAACTATGGGAGATTACCTATCAGGAGATAAAATTACAAAGGAAGGCAATGAAATAACTGATTTATCATCTAATATTATTACAGCATATTTGGCTGCTGAAAACAGAACCTATATGTTATCAAAAGTTTCATTAAGCTCACTTTATAGATGGTGGAAGGGCGTAAGTATATTTCCAGAATTTAAAGTGACCGAAGAAGAAAATAAAAATGGAGATAAAGATAATGATGGTGGGGTAGCACAAAACTCAGGCTATGGAACCGGTATGATTGATATAGAAAATACAATAGACGAAATAACAGATTATTCAGCAAAAAACGAAGATGGTACAACCATTCAGCCTCCACCAGGATGGACGCAGGAAGATGTAACAGCATATACAGAGGCTGTTTCAAAAGTTGCTAAAACTAAACCAAATGTTACACCAGAGGTTGATAGAGCTCAAAGAAAGTTGACTTTAACTATAAAAGAAAGTGGACAAACAACAACTAAAACAGTATATAACTTAGATGGATATACGGGAAGATATGGAAAACCAATAGAATTTTTATTGGCGCTTCATTTAGGAACTATGGCACCAGGGTTAGCTTTGAATGTAGCCACAAATGTTGAATTTGATACAAAGGTACATATAAGGCTTCATAAAGTAGTAGAGGTGGTAAGAGTAACTTATAAAGGTCAATCAATGGCATATTGGCAAGGAAAATGGAATGAAAGAAGAAATGAAGTTTTAAATGCGATGAAACGAGCAAATAATATGGCTATTCAGAATAAACAACCTATTCCATATCCAAATCCAGAAGCAAGAGCAGAGGCACAAGCAAATCAGGATATCGGAATTTCTAATAAGGATATTCAAAATGCGATAACTTATCAAAATAAACACAATAAAGTGACTTATGTGCCATATATATCAAGTGTAGATCACCATTGGTACAAAGATTTGAAATATAAAGATATGGAAAAGGCGTCTTCTGATGATGCATATGTTGAAACATATCCAACTAAAAAAGAAACAACATATAGTGCAAATAGTAAAATGACAGTAACAACATATAAATCAGGAGAAATATATCAGGTAAAAGAACCTGAAAGAGGACAGTTAAATGAAAAAACAAATAAAATGGAGGACAAGGTAAATGAAGCATTTGAAAAACTATTTTCAGATAAAACATGGAATAGAATTTCATCTGTTGCAAATGACCCGGACAAAACATTTAAAGTGCCACAAGTTGCAGAGTCAAAAGTAACCTTAGGAGATGACATGAAAAATGCAATAGCAATGCTAGATAAGGCTAAACAAAAAAGTTTAGATGCTAAATATGTAGTAAGAGATTTAAAAGAATGGTTAGTAGATAAACATGGATTAAAATTTGAGGACCAAAAGGTATTAACAAATAAAGTAACAACAGATGACGATACAACAGACAGTACAGATAGCACTACAAATGGAAGCTCTTCAAATAATAGTTCTACAACAGGCTCTACTACAAGTAGCACTACTAGACTTAAAAACTTGCTTGGAGGCAAAACTGCTCCTATACAATATAGTGGAAATGATGCCATTGTAAAAACAGGCGAACTTGCAAATGGTACAGGGGTAAATTCAGTTGTTGGAGGAAAAATTATTGAAAAAAGCGATAATGCAGTTCAAATACAAGTAACATCTCCTTCTAGCTTAGCTGGTAAAACACTTATTTTATCGGGATTACAAATGGATACTGCAATTCAAAAAGGTGCAGAAGTAAAAACAAATACTCCACTTGGAGAAACTGTTTCTGGTCAAGATATGAAAATAAAATTGTTGAATGAATATAAAACAAGCATAAGTGTAGAAGATAACCTTAAATAGAAAAGAGGAAACAAATGAAAGGAATTAAACCAATATTAGTATTTTTAATAATTATAAGTCTATGTCTTCTTGTATACCTTGTATTTTTCGTAAGCCCAATAAAACAATTTACTTACAAAGAATACAAAATAATGCAAGAAGGAGAAAATCCAGAACTTGCAGCTGCTTTGAAAATAAGAATATTCCCAGAAAATAAGGAATATTTAGAAGAAAAATATACTGGTAGATTGGATTTGAATTATGTATATGAAAAATTATTTGATTTAGTTCATACTAATTTAGAAAGTATGCAAAGTGATTTTTCAAAATTAACTGCAAATGGATATAATAATTATTTAGCACAAAATCAAGCAAAATTAGTATCAACAATTGGAATTACATCAGCAAATCAGCTTGCAACATTGGCACAGAATATATTAAATAAAGATATAAGTGACACGGAATATGTAAAAACAGTAATTTTTCAAGATACATATGTTGAAAGCGAAAAATATGATACAGTAAATATTAGCATAAATTATAATAATGCAACATTGTATTTCAAATTATATATAGCAAACGATATGATAACATCTCCAATGGTAATTTTTGAAGCTATAAATGGAGGTGCTCAATAATGAAAGATTTTGATAAAAGTACGATTTTACTTTTTATAGTATTAATGTTGTTGTTAGCTTCTTCTATTTATGTATATATAAATAAAGTATTAATACCAACTAACAATAATAATAAAGTAATAGCCCAATATGAAAGCAATAAAAAAGCTGAACAACAGGAAGAAGAACCAGCTGAAGAAGAAAAGACTTTAACAGAAGAAGAAATCAAATTAAACTTAAAAAGCACAGCAGAAGTAGACAGAATTAGAACATATTTCTCAGAATATATAGACTATGTAGACCAAAAAGAGTACGACAAAGCATATGCTTGTTTATATGAAGAATTCAAAAATAACTATTTCCCAGAACAAGCCAAATTCCAAGAATACATAGACAAAACATATCCAGAATATATGGGAATAGAATACACCGACATTTCAAGACAAGGCAATTACTATATTCTAACAGTAAACATTTATGATGCATTAGAGGACAATGTAACAACCTATTTAGAGCAAAAATTTGTAATTAACGAAAACGATTTCGGCAATTTCGTACTATCATTCCAAGTACAAGAATAACGAAAAGAGGATTATGCAAATGAATAAAGAACAAATGGCAAAATATATTAGCAATGAAATATCACATAATCGAGGAGTTGAGACAACTACTCAAATTGGGGGAATACCCTATCGAATTAAATTTTTACCTCCTAACGAAGAGAAAAGTTGCAATATACCAAGTATATTAGCAATTCCACAAGTAAAAAATATGAATAATCAATTGGTTTTAGAATCCAATAATTTGGAAAGCAATAAAATGACTGAAATCTTGGAAAATGGCTCTCAAACAGGAATAAAATTAGCACAAATTACTAAGGACAAGCCTACACCAATTGTTATACCACTAATTCCCAGTGAAAAAAATGCACCATATTTTCAGCAATTGTCAAAAGAATGTTTTGAATTGCCAGAAAATAATAAAAATTACAGAATGGATAATCAAGTTGTAGGCGTTATAGAACAAGCAAGAGAAATAATAAAAAACGAGTGCAAAATTGATTTAAAAGATAAAATTTTCTTGAATGGATATTCAAGTTCGGGAGTATTTGCCCAAAGATTTGCATTATTACATCCAGAGTTAATAGAAAAAGCTTGTATTGGTGGGGCTAGTGGGAGTATACCTATCCCAGTAAAAGATTTAGAATACCCATTAGGAATAAAAAATTATAAAGAACTTTTTGGGAAAGAATTTGACTATAAAGATTATGCTAAAATTGATTTTAAATATTTTGTAGGAGAACTAGAATTAAAAGATAAAACAAAAAGTAGAGTAGACGAATTTGGAAATCCTGCACCAGTACATGATATGAGTTATTTTGATAGAAGTGTTCCAAAAAAAGAAGGAAAGAAACTAAGAGATATTTTGGGCAAAGATATGTTTTTAAGAGCTAATAATACAGTTAAGGTTTTAAATAAATTAGGATATCACATTGAGCATACTGTTATTCCAGGAAGGACACATAGCAATAGGAATGGAAATGGAGTGGCAGAAGAAGGCGATAAATTTGTGCAAAATGAGTATATGAAAAAAGAAAAACAGAAAGAAGATTTTGAAAGATAGTAAGAGGTGGAAGCAATTTGAATGTAAAACAGAGATTGACAATTAAGGGTTTTTTTAGAAAGTATGGTAAGAAAATATTAGTTGGATTGGCCATATGGGGAGTGGTACTTCTTATAAATTATTTTGTGGGGAAATATGATATGGAATATCCTAAAATAGATACAAATTATGAGCCTCATAATTCTGTAATGGAAAGCGAAGAAACTGTACCAGACAAATTAAAAACACCAATAGAGGAATTAATTGGAAAATTTGTGGATTATTGTAATGAAAAAGACTATGAATCTGCATATAATTTGCTTTCAACAGATTGCAAAAACAATATTTACCCTAATATAGAGGATTTTAAGAAATATGTAGACTCTGTATTTCCAAATAAAAAAATATATAATATACAAAACTTTTCTAATAAAGATAATGTATATATTTATACTGTAAAAATTTTAAATGACATATTAGCTTCTGGACTATCAAATGAAGAAGATAGCAATGTATATAGCGAAAAATATGCTATTATTACAGAAAACAATGAATTGAAATTATCTATAAGAGAATATGTGGGTAGACAAAATTTGAGCTATATGTATGAAGATGACGATATGAAAATAAAAATCGAAAGTGTAGATAAAAAATATGACCATATAGTATACAATATAAATATAAAAAATAAATCAGAAAATTATATTGTATTTGCAAATAATGTTACAGACTACGAAATCGCATTAGACACATCAGATGGACTACTAAGAAGAGGAGACGAAGTATTAACAGATGTAGAGCTATTCCCAGAAGAAACAAATGATTTCAGCTTTAAATTTACAGTATTTTATGACGATAACACAGAGATAAACGGAATTTTATTTGATTATATAAGAGTATACAAAGATGTGGATTCATATGATAATGGGGAAGATCCAATAGACGATTTTTCTATAAAAATAAAATTTTAAAAAATTTTTAAATTTAATGTATAAAAAATGTAAATGTGGGTATTATCTATCTAGATAGGGGAGGTAGATAATATATGAAAAGAAAAATTTTATTTATACTTATTTTGGCAATAGTAATTTTAGGGGAGATAATGAGTGTAAAAACATTAGCCATGAAGCAAAACTTGGGAGTGGAATTCGAAAACGGTGAAGTTACAGCCAGCAAGCTAAACATACGAAAAGGACCAAGTACAGATTATGGTGTAGTAGATACAGTAAACAGCGGGGACAAGCTAAAAATATATGCTAATTTAGATGGATGGTATTTAATTCAAACTCAAAATGATATAGTCGGATGCGTAAGTTCAGAATACATAAAACAAGAAGGGACTCAAACAAGTACGGAAGAATACAAAGAAGAAAGAACATCATTAACCGAAGACGAAAAAGAAATTTTAGAACTAATAAACAAACAAAGAACAGACAATGGACTAAATCCATTAGCAATAGATGACGAACTACAAAATGTAGCCAGACTAAAAGCACAAGATATGATAGACAACAACTATTTTGCACACCAATCACCAACATATGGCTCACCATTTGATATGATGAAAAACAACCAAATCTCATACAGAACAGCCGGAGAAAACATAGCCGGCAACTCCGAAAACACCAAAGCAGTGGAAGCTTGGATGAACTCCGAAAGCCACAAAAACAACATCCTAAACAACAGCTACACCTACACCGGCATAGCCGTAGTAAACAGCCCAAAATACGGCAAAATCTATGTCCAAATGTTCATAGGCAAATAAAGGGGACGTTTCCCAATGAGTCAAAATGCATCAAAAGGGACTGTCCATTTTGATGCATTTTGACTCATTGGGGACACATCTATATGAATAAAACACCTTTTTAGATAATATATTTGAAAAGGTGATTTTTTTATGTTGAAGAAATTGGTGAGGAAAGATATGGCAATTTTACTAGAAGAACAATTGTTTTAAAAAACATTGAAAAATGATAGTGTATATGATAAAATTGAATAAAAGGGAAAAAATAAGAAAATATATATGAAAGGAAAATAAAGATTGGATATTAAAAAGAATGATTTGATTATTTACAAAGATAAAAATGATAAAATAGAAATAGAAGCTTTTTTATATGCTGAAACAATTTGGTTGCCACTTAATAAAATTGCTGAATTATTTGAAAAAGATAAATCCACAATAAGCGAACATATAAAAAATATTTTTGAAGAACAAGAATTAGATAAAAATTCAACTGTTGGGAAATTCCCAACAGTTCAAATTGAAGGAAATCGTAAGGTTAATAGAAATATTGATTATTACAATTTAGACATGATAATTGCTGTTCGGATATAGGACAAATTCAAAAAAGGCAACCAAATTCAGACAATGGGCAACAGAAGTTTTAAAATCATATATTATAAAAGGATATAGTATAAATAAAGAAAAATTGAAAAATCCTAACAAATATGGAAAAGATTATTTTGAAGAATTACTAGAAATCATAAAGGAAATTAGGACAAGCGAGAGAAGATTTTATCAAAAAGTAACTGATATATTTGCTGAATGTAGTATTGATTATAATAAAAATTCTGAAACTGCCAAGTCATTCTATGCAACAATTCAAAATAAATTTCATTATGCAATTACTAATGAAACAGCTGCTGAAATAATATATCATAGGGCCAATAGCCAAAAAGAGCATATGGGATTAACATCTTGGAAACATTCACCAAATGGAAAGGTGTTAAAAAGTGATGTTGCTATTGCTAAAAATTATCTAACAAATAAAGAATTAGATTTTTTGCAAGATATTGTTAATATGTATCTTAATATAGCTGAAAACCGTGCTAAAAGACAAATACCTATGAAAATGAAAGATTGGGTAGAGGAATTAGACACCATGCTAAAAACAAATAGATATGATATTTTACAGAATAAAGGCAGTATATCTGCTGAACAAGCCAAACAATTTGCAGAAGACGAATTCGAAAAATTTAGAATAGAACAAGATAGAAAATACATTTCTGATTTTGATAAAATTATTGAAGAATGCCAAAATAAAAAAGTTTGACAAAAAAATTGATGATGTTGGTTAGAATTTTTATAGTAGTATGGTTAGAATTTTTATAGTAGGAAGTATTGTATTCTAAATAAACGATTGATATCATGCAAATATAATTTATAAAAAGGAGATTTTACTAATTCATGAATGTTTGTTAGGTAAAAGATATATGAAAACATCAAAAGATACTTTTGGAAATGGATGTATAAGAAATATATATTTATTTTTAGAAATGAGTATGCCAAAAAAGGTAAAGTTAAGAGAAGAAACTTTACATAGAAATATTATGAGGAAAAATATAAGAAACATATTAAAAGAATAAGGAAAAGGAACTAACGAATTTATATTTGATAGCTCAAAGGATAAAGAGTTTCCAATGAGATTTAGTGAACATGATTTATATTATTCATTAAATAAAGTTGATTTGTATATTGATGCGATAAAAAAGGGAGAAAAATGGGAGCTGGATATTAAATTGAATGATATTTATGATTATTCAGAAGTTAAAAAAATTGATTAGTATTATAGGGAGACCAAAAGTATTTTTTCTAGTACGATATATAATTTAGCAGGTTTTTCAATGAAATCAAATGTTATGAAAGAATACAAGATATATATAGAATTAAAAATAAATAGCGATTTTGAGGTGATTGATAAATGAGAAAAGGCATTGTTATTTTTGTAATAATATTATTAATTATATTTAGTTTTATATTATATACAAATGACATGCAAATGAATGAATGTTTAGAATTTAGAGTTTCTAAACTAATTAAGAGAGAGACTATGCAACTTCAAGATAGTGATTTATTTAATGGAGAAGAAGTAATAAAGATATATTTATCAGAAAATCAAACCAAATTACCAATAGAAGTAATGCGGTAGACAATAAGCATAGTGTGGATGAACTATTGGAAGATGAAATGTATTATGCAATATCTTTGGGAATATTGGATGTAGATAATAATATTTTATATTACTACGAATATGATAGATAGCTATATGAATAAAAAACCTTTTTAGATAATATATTTGAAAAGGTGATTTTTTTATGTTGAAGAAATTGATGAGTGTTTTTTTGTTGTTGGTTATAGTGTTTAGCACTAATTGCTATGCTGACGATTTGGATTGGGAGGAAGCGGGAAATGTTTGGGAAGAGATTAGAGATGTAGATGCCTTAAATAAAACAGAAATACCTAAACTGAATTCAAAAGCAGCGATAATTTTTGATAGAACATCAAAAACGGTTATATATGGAAGAAACATAAATGATAAAAGAGCAATGGCATCAACTACAAAAATTATGACATCAATATTAGTATTAGAAAAGGGCGACTTAAACAAAGAGATAGAAGTGTGCAAAAAAGCTGCCGGTACAGGTGGATCAAGACTTGGCTTGAAAACCGGAGACAAGTTAAAGCTATGGGATTTATTATATGGATTACTTCTTCGTTCTGGAAATGATGCTGCTGTACAAATTGCAATAGAAATAGGTGGAAGCATAGAAGGTTTTGCCGATTTGATGAATGAAAAAGCAAAAGAACTTGGACTTAACAATACTCATTTTGTAACACCACACGGACTAGATAATGATAATCATTATACTACTGCATACGAAATGGCTTTGCTTACAGATTATGCATTAGAAAATAAGGATTTTGCTAAAATCGTAGGAACTAAGCAAACCACTATTACGATAAACGGAAATCCAGTAGATATTCACAATACAAACGAATTACTAGGCAATTTAGATGGCGTAAATGGAGTAAAAACTGGATTTACAAGCAATGCTGGAAGATGTTTGGTAACGTCTTGTAAAAGAGGAGATTTAAACATAATCACAGTTGTGCTTGGTGCAGATACAAAAAAGTTCAGAACCAAAGACAGCATCGAACTCATAGAATATACATACAAAAACTACACTCAAATAAATATAAAAAACAGAGTTCAAAAAGAATTTGAAAAATGGCAAAAAGCAAATGAAAGCAAAATAGCAATAATAAAAGGTAAACAATCCCAAGTAAAACTAAAAGCAAATTATTGCTATGACTACGAACTATATCCAATAAACAAACTAGATCTAGATAACCTCAAAATTCAAATCAAATGTGTCCAAAGCCTAGAAGCACCAATAAAAGCCGATACAGAGGTGGGGGAAATACATATTATTCTAAATGAAAAGGAGATTTTAGTTATTCCAATAGTTGTTGGAAAAGAGATAGAAAGAAAAGATGTAGGATGTTATTTCGAAGAAATTATGGGTGGATATATGAGTATTTTACTGGAAGATTGACCAAAATCAATTTAATATTAAAAATTACAATCTGTCATACAAAGTTAGGTAGGTAGAGCTGTTGTGGTAGTTCTCCTACTTTTTATTTTAAAATAAAAAAGTATGTGTATTGTGGTACACATACTGGCTAACAATATACACAACCTGAACTAAGGTACATTGTTTAATGTCATATTGGAGGCGCCTATCGGAGTCGAACCGATCATCAGAGTTTTGCAGACTCGTGCCTTACCGCTTGGCTAAGGCGCCTTATTTAATATAGTATATGTTATGATTTTAGTTTGGTGAATATTACAACTTTAATCATAATAAAAAATGGAGCGGGAAACGGGGCTCAAACCCGCGACCTCTGCCTTGGCAAGGCAGCGCTCTATCAACTGAGCTATTCCCGCATCGACTTGACAGTTATTATAATAACAAAATATAAGATAAATGTCAAGAACTTTTTTCAAAATTGAAGAAAAAACGCTGTAAGTATTGAAAATATCATAAAAATGTAATATAATTGTAATGTTAGGACGGGGTTTAGCGAAGAGCTTATAGCCCTAAGATAACATAAGTAAAATTATTGTAATATAATCATTCTTAGAAATTTATAGTATTGACTATAAACAAATAAATAGTAAAATAAATATATATAATAATTAAGGAAGGTATAAGTATGAAAAAGAGTAAAGTATTTTTTAGTTTGGCATTGATTATGGCATTTTGCCTTGCTCCATTTGCAAATACAGTAAAAGCTACAACAACTTCACATGAGCTTGGGATTGTACAAGCAAGAGAAGGTGGATATGCATATCAAATTAGCGGAAAAGATGTATTTAAAATTGTTGAATATGTAAACAATGGATATAATTTTGATAATGCTATTTACTGTATAAAGGCAGGACCTGGATTTGGTGGAACAATTACAAATCCATTAGAGAAAAGAACTTATAGCATATCATATGATATGAAGGATTTAGCAAGTATCCCAGAAAACCATAAAAGCATTTTACCATCAGATGAGCAAGTAACAGCAACAATTGATGGAAAAGAATATACATACAGCAAATATAATGCTGTTTTATGGATTTTGGATAATATGTATTTGCCAAAACATCCAAATGAAACTGAAAGAAAAGCAATGAGAGATGCACTTCTTACCTCTGCATTTAAAACACAATTAGAAGAAGATGTTACTCCACCATTTACAATAGATCAAATCAAGCTAACTGACGACGATATAGAAGTGGTACAACAATTAGCTATATGGCATTTTACAAATACAGACGAAGATGCTTATGACCAAGGAGAAAGATTAGCAGCAATTCAAATTAAAGCAAAAGAAAGTTCAGATGGATATACAGCATTTGACGAACATTCAAACAGACAAGACGATGCTCAAACACTTTATACATACTTTATAAATGAAGCAGTAAAAAATGCTTCTATATATGGAACCGGTGATAGCAGAAAAATACTAGCTCCAATAGTATTAACAAATACCACATTAAAAACTGAAACTAATGGTGATAACATTTTAGTTGGACCATTTAATATGAAAAAACAATCTGATTTAGATTATACATTAACAACAAAAGTTTTAGACCAAAATGATGCAGAAGTTTCAGATTACAAAATATTTTATGAAAATGATAATGGACAAAAAGTTCAATTAGAAGATGGAAAAACATTAAAAGATATAGTTGGCAAAAACTTTTATGTAGCTGTAGGAAAAGATTCTAATGTGAATTCAATTACATTAAAATTACTTGTAAGTTATTATGAATCAGAATGTACATTCTGGACAGTAAGTGGTTCAAACGAAGACCAACCAGTTGTAATTGTAAATAAAAAATTAAAAACAGATGAATTAAAAGCGGGACTAAATTACAATTTTGACTTAGCATTAAGAAAATTTATAACAGCAGTAAATAAAACAGAAGTAACAACAAGAATACCAGAACCGGTTGTAGATTCAAATGGAAAAATTACTTATAAACATCCAAAAGACCCTGTTTTAGTGGAATCAGGAGATTTAGTAACATATACAATTAGAATTTTTAATGAAGGAAAAGTTAATGGATATGCAAACATAATAAAAGATGACATTCCAGCTGGATTAGAATTTTTACCAGATAATGAAACAAACAAAAAATATGGTTGGACAACAACTGCTGACGGAAAAAGCATTGTTACAAAGTACTTAGATAAAGACGATAATAAAACTCATTTAATAAAAGCATTTGATTATCCAACAATGAAAACACCTGATTATCAAGACGTAAAAGTTGTATTTAAAGTAACAGAACCTAACTCTTCAAAAAATACTATAATAAATACAGCACAAATTAGTGACGATAAAGACGAAAATGGAAATGAAATAGACGATATTGATTCTGTTCCAGATAACAATATTCTAACAGAAGACGATATTGATAAAGAATATCTTGTATTAAAAGATTTTGACTTAGCATTAAGAAAATTCATAACAGCAGTAAATAATACAGAAGTAACAACAAGAATACCACAAATATCTGTCGACGATAAAGGAAAAGTAACATATACACATCCAAAAACACCAGTTTCTGTTGAAAATGGAGATATAGTGGTTTATACAATTCGTATATTTAATGAAGGTGAAACTGATGGATATGCAAATCTAATAAAAGATAATATTCCAGAAGGATTAGAATTTATAGTTGACAATGAAATAAACCAAGAATACAGATGGCGTTTATCAGAAGATACCAAAACAATTAGTACAGATTATTTATCATATGAAAGAGATGAAAAAAATATTTTAAAAGCATTTGATTATCCAACAATTAAAACACCAGACTATAAAGATGTAAAAGTTGCTTTTAAGGTAATCGAGCCAAATACTTCTAAAAATATAATTGTTAATACAGCTGAAATTCAAGACGATAGAGATAAGAACAATAATCAAACAGAAGATAAAGACTCTGTTCCAAACAATGGAGTAGAAGGAGAAGACGATATTGATAAAGAATATGTAAGATTAAAATATTTTGATTTAGCATTAAGAAAATTTATAACAGCTGTAAATGACGAAAAATTAACAGGAGATAAATCAAGAGAACCAGTAGTAAAAATAGATAGCGAAGGTAAAATCGTATATGAACATACAAAAGAGCCTGTACCAGTCGCAACAGGAGATTTAGTAACATATACATTAAGAATCTATAACGAAGGTTCAATAGATGGATATGCTAGTGAAATTATAGATGATGTACCAGATGGATTACAATTCGTACCAGAAAATGAAACAAACAAAAAATATGGATGGACAGTATCTGCTGATGGAAAACAAATAAAAACAGATTACTTATCAAGAGATAAAAATGTAAATAATTTAATAACAGCTTTTGATAATAAAACAATGACAGAACCAAAATACAAAGATGTTCAAATTGTGTTTAAAGTTATAGAGCCAAATACATCTTCAAGAATTTTAATAAATGTTGCAGAAATTGCAGACGATACAGATAAAAATGGAAATTCAGTAGAAGATATAGACTCAACACCAAATAATAATCAAGATGGTGAAGACGATATTGATATTGAAAAAGTTAAGGTAGTATCATTTGACTTAGCTTTAAGAAAATTCATAACAGAAGTAAATGATACAGAAGTAACAACAAGAATACCACAAGTTCAAATCAATGAAGATGGTAAAATAACATATAATCATCCAAAAGATCCTGTACTTGTTTCAAATGGAGATTTAGTAACATATACAATAAGAGTTTACAACGAAGGAACATTAGATGGATATGCTGAAAGTGTAAAAGATAATGTACCAGATGGACTAGAATTCTTACCAGATAATGAAACAAACAAACTTTATGGTTGGGTTGTTTCAGAAGATGGTAAAACAATTACAACAGATTATTTATCAGAAACAAAGGCAAAAACAAATATAATTAAAGCATTCCAAAGAGATGTAATGCCATCACCTGATTATAAAGATGTAAAAGTGGTTTTCAAAGTAACTGAAAAACAATTACCAGAAGATAGAATTTTAATAAACACAGCAGAAATTGCCAAAGACAAAAATGAATTTGGAACAAAGGATATAGACTCAACACCAAATAACAATGTAGAAGGAGAAGACGATATTGATATTGAAAAAGTTAAAGTACAATACTTTGATTTAAGTTTATTAAAATGGGTAAGCAAAGCTATAATAACAGAAAACGGAACAACAACAGAAAGAGAAACTGGACATACAGGACTTGAAAATCCAGAACCAATAGTGAAAGTTGAAGTAGACAAAAAGAAATTAAGCAAAACAACAGTAAAATTTGAATATACAATAAAAATCACAAACGAAGGTCAAATTGCTGGATATGCAAAAGAAATTAGCGACTATATTCCAGATGGACTAGAATTTGTAGCAACAGATAATCCAAATTGGACACAAGCAGATGGAAAAGTAACAACAAGACAAC
Source organism: uncultured Clostridium sp. (assembly GCA_900555835.1). Classification (GTDB taxonomy): domain Bacteria; phylum Bacillota; class Clostridia; order TANB77; family CAG-508; genus UMGS1864. The sequence continues at coordinate 31,527 of USMK01000007.1, read as the reverse complement.
TTGAAAATACATTATTACAACCAGGAGAAACTGCAACAGTAAAAATCCTATTAACCTGGAAAAATGATGCAAACAATTTAGGATTAAAAATAAATACAGCAGAGATTAGCGAAGACTATAATGACCACGGCTCAAAAGATATAGATTCAACCCCAAACAACAAAGTAGAAGGCGAAGACGATATTGATACAGCACCAGTAATGTTATCATTAAAAACAGGTCAAGATAGAATTTACTATGTATTAATCGGAACAATTCTGATAACAATAATTGGAGGAGTAGTATTGATTAAGAAATTTGTACTATAATCCAAATTAAGATAAAAAGTACCAAAAAAATGGTACTTTTTATTATTTACAATAAAAAACATATATGATATAATAATTTTCAAAATGAGGTGTAGAACGTATGAATCAAATATTATACATTCAGAAAGAAAAGAGAAAAGGAAGCACGCTTGAAATACATAAAATAGTATTGTTTTTTACAATATCAATAATAGTATTTGGTGTAGTTATGCTAGGCGAGGGAGTATATGGAGCTTATAAAAATAATGAAATGAGGCAAGTGATCGAAAATACAGCACCAGTGGCATCATTAGACAGAGAAGGCTCACAATTAAAAATATATGCTTCTCATATTAGAGCTATATCAAAAATTGAATATAATTGGAATGGTGACGAAGATACAGCAAATGTTATAGAAGGAAATGGCAGAAATGCTATTACTCAAAGAATTGATTTACCAGCAGGAGATAATACTTTTAATATAACATTAACAGATGTAAACGGAAAAACATCAACATATTCAAAAGAATTCTATATGGAAAATGGAAAAGATATTAAAAAGCCAAAAATAGAATTAAGCGTATCTGGAAATTATATAAAAGTATCAGCCACAGACGAAACAATGTTATCATATGTAACTTATAGATGGAACGAAGAAGACGAAACAAGAATTGAAGCAAACCAAATGGTTAATGATATAGTAGAAACTAATATTGAAATAAAGAGAGGAAAAAACACATTAACAGTAATTGCAGTAGATGCTAGTAACAACACAACAACAAGACAAGAAGTGTTTGAAGGAAGAGTTAAACCAACAATTGAAGTTTATGTAGATGGAACAGAACTTGTAGTAACAGCAAAACATGATACAGGAATTGAAAAAATAGATCTTACAATAAATGACCAAACAACAACAATTGACAATACAACAGACAATAAAACAGAATTAACACATAAACAAGTATTAAAATCTGGTTATAATTTAGTAAAAATTACGGCATATAGCGATGAAGACACACAAGAAACATTTGAAGGGCAATGTACAATGCCATAAATAGGAGTAAAAATATGATACAAGAGATTTATATTATTGATAATTCTTTGGAAACAATTGAAAAGGTAAAAAATGTTTTTAAAGGGGAAAAAGAATTTAGATTTAAAAATGTAAAAACGTCTGGATTAGAAGAAGCACTAAAAAATATACCAGCATTGATAATTATCAATGAAGATAATATAGATACTGATATAATTAGCTTGTGTGAACAAATAAGAAATGATGAAGATAATAGTATAACCCCAATAATTGTTTGTTCTTCAAATACAGAAAAAAACCATAAGATAGCTGTATTAAAAAAAGCAATTGAATATTATATTCAAAATCCAATAGACGAAGAATATTTATTTTATACAGTAAAAAATATAATTAGACTAATGTATACAAACCGTAGAGTAAGCCCCCTTACTGGTTTGCCAGGAAATGTACAAATACAAGCAGAATTAAAGAAAAGATTATTAAATAATGAGCAATTTGAAGTATTATATTTAGATTTAGATAATTTTAAGGCATATAATGATACCTATGGATTTTTAAAAGGAGACGAAATAATAAAATTTACAGCAAGAACAATTTCAAAACATGTTCATAGTGGAGAGTCTACAAATTGTTTTGTTGGACACATTGGAGGAGACGACTTTGTTGCAATCGTAGACGAAAACGAAAACTATGAAAATATTTGTCAAAACATAATAGTAGAATTTGATACAAAGGTTCTAGATTATTTTAATGATGTAGATAAGGAAAGAGGATATGTAGAAGTTCCAAACAGAAGAAATATTATTGAACAATTTCCACTAACATCAATATCTGTTGGGGTAGTTGTGGTATCAAAAGGCAGATTTAAAAATATTCTAGAAATAGGAGAAGTTGGCGCACAAGTAAAGCATCTTGCAAAAATAACACCTGGTAGTGCATATGTAATAGATAAAAGAAAAGAATAAATAAAAAATAACATTTTTAACATTTTACAAAATTCGACATATCATATAACAAGAATACATGCTATATGGGAGAAAATTATGAATTTGAAAAAAGGATATGTCGTGGCAAGAAAATCATATGGTAAAGATGTTATTTTTGTTATTGACAAGGTTATAAAAAGAAAAGGAAGAACCGATTTTGCTATTTTAAAGGGACTTACCATAAGAATAAAAGCAGATGCACCAGTAAGTGATTTAGAAATTGTAAGCAGAGAAGAAATAGAAAAAAGCTTAAAAGATGTAGAAGAAACGATAAAACAAAGAGCTAGGAAAATAAGCGAAGAAGAACAACAATACATTAAAATTGCCAAAAGATATAGAGAAATAATTTATACAGGGAAAATTCTGCATTTAGATGGTGACCGAAAATACATGGAAAAATCGGTAAGATATTATAAACAGCTCGGATTAAATGCGATTGTAAGAAATGTGCTTGAAAGTAGACAACCACATGTAATTAGTCGGATTGCTAGAAAGATATAAACCAGATATTCTTGTAATAACTGGACATGATTCAATGATAAAAGATGGGGCAGATTACAATAATATATATAATTATAGAAATTCTAGATATTTTATAGAAACTGTAAAACAGGCTAGAAAATGGCAACCAGATATGAATAAATTAGTTATATTTGCTGGTGCTTGTCAGAGTTATTTTGAAGCAATTATGATGGCAGGTGCAAATTTCGCATCATCACCAGGGAGAATACTAATTGATTTTGTAGATCCACTAATTGTGGCAGAAAAAGTAGCTACAACCGATAAGAATAGTTATGTAACAATAGCTCAAATAGTAAAAGAAATAAGAGAAGGAGAGGCTGGAATAGGAGGTACTTCTGCAAAAGGAAAAAAGGAAAAAATTGTAATGAAATAACTTATGTTACAATAATGTAATACAAATGACACATAAATGTAATATTACAAAAATAAAATCATGAAAACGGCTAGTACCAACAATTACAACTAATCAACATAAAAACAGATTTTTTGACAAAATTTACTAAAAATGATATAATTTGCCTATCAAAATTGGAGAAGGTGATTTAATGATTTGCAAAAATGATATTGCTACTTTGAAAACAAACATAGGAGAAATGATAGGTCAAAAAGTAATTGTAAAGGGCTCCCTTGGAAGAAATAAACCATTTGAAAAAGAAGCAACTGTTGAATCAGCATATTCAAATATATTTATAGTAAAATATGATGAAAACGAAAGAAATGTTTCATACACATATACAGATGTATTAACAAGAAACGTTGAAGTACAAGTATACGACGGAGAATGTTATTCACCACTTATACCACCAGTAGATCCTAAAATGATGGCTAAAAAGAATAAATATGTACAGGTGTAAATTATTATAATAAAAATTCCTAGAAATAGGAATTTTTTTATTGCTCCTTAATATATTGTAATAATGAATTTTAAGGAGGTATAGTTTGAAATGGTTGTAGAAACTAAAAAAGAAAATCTATGTATAAATCAACTAATTGCCCAAAAAAACATAGAAGCCGAAATTGAAGGAGATGTTATAATACCAGATATAAAGCCAGATATATTAAATGCTATAAATTCAAATGGGACAGTATGTGTATATAAAAAAGAAGTGATGGACGGAAAAATAAGATTAGATGGTAGTATTAACTTATACATAATGTATATGCCAGATAGCGAAAACGATTCGGTACGAAGCTTAAATACAAGTTTAGATTTTACTCAAATAATAGACATAGACGAGGCCAGAGAAAATATGACAATGCAGGATGATATTAAAATATCTAGCATAGAGTGTAAAATATTGAATGGTAGAAAAATCAACATAAAGGTAAATTACAAAATAAATATAAAATTGTATTCAAATGATAATATTGAAATAATAAATGAGTTAGAAGATATACCAGATATACAAATGCTAAATAGCAAGCTAGAAGTAAATTCACTAATTGGAATAGGAACTACAAAAGTATATGCAAAAGAAAATGTTAGTATAGACAATATAGACGAAATTGCTGAAATAATGAAAGTAGAACTAAGACTTATAAATAAAGATATAAAAATAAGCTATAACAAAGTTTTGGCAAAAGCAGATTTAGATGTAAAAATAATGTATTTAACAGAAGATAACAGAATAAATACAGCACAAAGCCAAATACCAGTAATGGGATTTGTAGATATTCCAAATGTAAGTGAAGAAAATATATGTGATATAGATTATAGTTTAAAAAATCTACTGGTAAAGCCAAATACAGCAGAAACTCATGGAATATATGTAGAAGCACAAATTGAACTGATGTGTGCTTCATATGAAAGAAAAGAAATAAATATTATTCAAGATTTATATAGCCCAAGCAGAAATGTTGAATTTAATCAAAAAAAGATAAATGCAATGACAGAAAAACAGAATATTCAAAATGAAGTAAATATTAGCGAGCAAGTACAAATTCCAGAAATGATAGGGCATAGATTAATAGATGTTGAAATAAATCCAAGAGTAAATACTGCTAATATACTGAATGATAAGATTGCATATGATGGAAGTTTAGAACTTAAATTTATGTATGAAACAGAAAGTACATCAAGTATTGAAATAAAGGTAATAGAGCTACCTTTGAATACAAACATAGATGCAAAGGGAATAAGTAAAAAAAGTACGGTAAATACAAATATAAGTGTTTCGTCACAAGATTTTATAATTGGTCAAAATGGAACAATAGATTGTAAAATCAATTTGAATTTTGAAGTGAATGTTTCTAAAACCACAGAGATAAATATAATAGAAGGATTAAATGTTGAAGAAGATACTAATACAAACAATTACAGTATGACAATATATTTTGTGAAACAAGGGGATACTTTGTGGAAAATTGCTAAAAAATTTAAGAGTACAGTAGAAGATATTGCAGAGGTAAACGAAATTGAAGATGTAAATGAAATATCGATAGGTGAGCAATTGTTTATTCCGAAATATATGGCTAGAAAAATAGGTTGAAATGGATAAAATTTATTCAAGACCAAGAATAAAATTGCCAAAATTAAAATTTGAGCACAGAGGAAATAATAATATACAAAAGAAAAAAATAAGGAATTTATTAATCATAATATTGATAATGCTTATAGTTATGAAATTATTATTTGATTATATAAATCCAATGTTTGAATCATTATGCTATTTAAGAGCAAAAGCAATTGCTGCTCAAATTGTAAATAAAAAAACAAAAGAGTCTATTGAAAATATAGATTATAATGATTTAATTACAATAGTAAGAGATAATAACGGAAATATAACAATGGTAAAGGCCAATGTACTTGCTATAAATAGAATATCAGCAGAACTTACAATAGACATACAGGAGGGGCTAGAAAATGAGAAACAAACTTTAATATATATACCTTTTGGAAGCATATTTGGAAATCAGGTGTTATCAAATGTGGGACCTAGAATTCCAGTAAAAATAACTCCATCTGGGGTAGTTACAACTGATTTTAAAAGTGAGTTTGAAGCGGCACGGCATAAACCAAACTATACATAGAATATATTTATATACTGTGTGCAAGGTGAATATTGTAACACCTATAAAAACAATTACAAATGAAATAAGTAGCGAGATAATGGTGGCAGAATCTGTTATTGTAGGGCCTGTACCAGATAGTTACTATAATTTGGAAGGTTTAAGTGAAAATAGAGATGCGCTGGAAGTAATTGAATAAAAATTACTTACCAGCGTTTAATAATCCATTGATAATAATATCTTGATATTCTTTGTAAAGTTCTTGAATATTTAAAGGTTCTTCTGATTGCAATTTATATACTAGAAGAGAATAAGTAAGGCTAAAAATAGTAGATGCCATAATTTTAGCATTGCTGTGAGGAATTTCGCCTTTATCCATTCCTGCTTGAATTATATTTTCAACTGTTTTAACATAATCTAAAACATATGACTGGCAAGATAAATTGCGAGGTTCAGTCCCCCAAAATTGAGTTAAAATAATGGTAATAATATGTTCATACTTAGCTAAAACCTTCATTTCTATAAGGATAATTGCTCTAATTTTATCAATTGTATTATCAAATTTAGAAGTTTTTATTTCAATACTATTTTTTAAAAGCTTCATACCTTCTTCAACAAGAAAGTTAAAAATTTCTTCTTTGCTAGAAAAATGATAATACAAAGTACCTTTTGCAACACCAACTGTTGCAGTAATTTCCTCTATACTGGTAGCATCATAGCCTTTTTCTGCAAAAAGTTTCATGGAGGTTTCAAAAATTTTTCTTTTTGTTTTATTCATAAATTCACCCAATTCTCTCAAAATTTATTTAATTATATCTTCTTTTACCTTAAATTGCAATATATACCTTGACATTTGTGAAAAAATGTAATAAAATAATAGACGCGTAAAATTAGAATGTTATATAAAACGGAGCTTCTCCCCGGTAGCGACATTTTATATCTCATATATATTTAATATAAAAATGAATGGAGGATAAATTTTACCATGAATAATAAAACATATAGTGCAAAAGCAAGTGAAATCGAAAGAAAATGGTATATAATCGATGCATCTGGTAAACCATTAGGAAGAGTTGCAACAGAAGCAGCTAAATTATTAAGAGGAAAACATAAACCAACTTTCACACCAAATATAGATACAGGAGATCATGTAATAGTATTAAATTGCAAAGAAGCAGTTTTAACAGGAAGAAAATTAGACCAAAAAATATACAGACATCATTCAGGATATATTGGTGGAATGAAAGAAACAACAGCAAGAGAAATGATGAACAAAAAACCAGAAGAAGTTATGTATTTAGCAATAAAAGGAATGCTTCCAAAAAATAGTTTAGGAAGACAATCTATAAAGAAATTAAGAGTATATGCTGGAAGCGAGCATGAAAATATGGCTCAAAAACCAGAAATTTGGAATTTCTAATTATAACAAAAATGGAGGGAAAGTAAAATGCCAAAGGGAGAAAAAACAGAAAAAATAATGTTTAATGGCACAGGAAGAAGAAAAAAATCAATAGCAAGAGTAAGAATAGTTGCAGGAAATGGAAACATAACTGTAAACCAAAAATCATTAGATGAATATTTTGGAACAGACATATTAAAAGTTATAGTAAAACAACCATTAGTAGCTACAAACACATTAGATAAATATGATGTAATTTGTACAGTACAAGGTGGTGGATTTACAGGTCAAGCCGGAGCTATTAGACATGGTATAGCAAGAGCTTTAAATGAAGCAAATTCAGAATACAGACCAATATTAAAACAAAATGGATTCTTAACAAGAGATTCAAGAATGAAAGAAAGAAAAAAATACGGTCTTAAAAAAGCAAGAAAAGCACCACAATTCAGCAAGAGATAATATGTTGGGTGAACAAGAAAAACTCAAAAGTTTCAACACTTTTGAGTTTTTTTCTTGTACTTGGGGATGGAAAAAACATAAAAATAAGAGGCCCTATTTTAGGACCTCTTGATGTTTAGACTACAAAGAAAGCTGAAAAGTATTATTCATACTCAAATGCGTGTTGCCACATAGCAACATAAATAACTTTTTCTTCAATTGCAACAACAACAGAAAAATCGCCGTTTGGAGATTTGAAGAACCTTGAACCTGGTACATTTTGAATGTAGGTTTCTTCGGACAAGTCGGCAGGCATTGCAGAAAAGATAATCTTATCAATTCCTTTGCTTTGAATTCCCAAAGTAATAAGGTATTTAAAAACTTCAATAGAGAGAAAATCTCCAATTAAAAAGATTTTTTTAAATACATTTTCGGATTGATTAAAAGGAAAGCGTTCTACAACGTGTCCAGAATCAGTGAGGTGAATAATTTTTTTGGAAAAAGAAGTGGAATCAATCCACAATTTGTCATTAATCACCTTAATAAAGGAATTAAGCTTACCTGCGTCGTATAATCTCTCGTTAAATGCTTTTTGGTCATAAATCCGGTAAGAATTGTCAGAAACAATTGCTAATCTACGACGTTCTGGAAACTTCTTGAAATAATCGAATTTAACCGGTTTAGCATTTTCAAAGTACTGGTTAGTCATTTTTAATCCTCCTGTTTACATCAAAATGCTTACTTTGTAGTTTACCATAATGAAAACACATTACATAATTATTATAGCACAGATTTACATAAAAGTAAATGGTTGGAAGAAATAAAAACCAGCAATTTGTTATATTGCTGGTTTGGAAAACAGATATTTTAGTTTATGTTAGATAAATTTGTATTATTAGTAGTATTTTTTTGAGTATTGTTTGTGTCGTTTTTTACACTGCTGTTAGTTACTTTGTCATTAGAATTTGCGTTTGATGTTTCGTTTTTGGTAGTATTTGTTAAAGTATTTGAAGTATTGTTATTTAATGTATTATTCAGGTTATTAGTAGTATTGTTTGTTGTATTAAAAACTGTGTTGTTAGTAGAATTAGTAGTTGTGTTTGTATTAGTAGTGGTATTTCCTGTATTATTGCTGTTTGTATTATTAGTATTATTTGTTGTATTAGTAATGTTATTGTTTATAGTATTATTTGTATTATCAGAAGTAGAAGCATCACTTTTATTAGTGGTTTCGCTTGTGTTAGTAGTGGTATTTCCTGCATTAGAAGATTTATAGCTTAACCAAGGATTATTGGAATTAGGATCTGTTGGGTCCCAGTTTCTTAAATAATCGGGATAAGAGGAAATCTTCTTAGCAGAAGGCTTTCCTAGTGGACCAGGGTTTGAATCACTATAAAACTCTACTTTTGTACCTTTTGCACAATTATTAAAAATCCATTTTGCATCTTTTACGGATAATCTAACACAACCGAAGAGAAGCTGCTGTTCCTAATTTATCATATTCCCAATATTCTAAACTTGCAGGATCATATTTTGTTAAATATGGTACAGAATGGAATAAAATATTTCCTTTAATTTGAGTAGCATATTGCCCATAAACATTACCTTTTAATCCTAGCCAAGTCCATCTTGCTGGAATAGAATATATTCCACTTTTAGGGGTATAAGTACCAGTAGAGCAAACCATTGCTTTTACAGGCTTTGTGTAGTTTTCATTATTATCTTTACCATAAATAGTAACAACTTGTCCAGCAATATTTACCTTAATATAATAAGGTAATTTATTGTTATTTTTAGTAGTAGAAGTATTAGACTTACTTGAAGAAGAACCGAGAATTGGAAGGAGTTTTAGTATCTGAACTTAAATTTTCATTTTCCTGATTGTTTTCTTCTTCAATTTCTTCGTTTTCCAATTGGTCAATGTCAATAAATTCATCCTCTGGTTGTTCAACTGGGGTTTCAGAATTCAATAGTTCAGTTTCGGGAATTGCTGAAATTTCACTATAACGATTATTTTTAGCAATATTATAATTATAATAAACCAATGCTAAAATAGCAACAACTACCAATAATGCAATCGTAACAATAACTTTTTTATTAATTTTCTTCATATAAATAACTTCCTTTTTAATAAATTTACTAAATTAATTTTAACCTAAAAGACATCAAAATGTCAATGAAAAATTTGTGGTACATCCCACAAAAAAATTGCCTTAACCACTTGACAAGAGTGGAAAAATAATGTAAAATAATAAAAGTGTTAAGAAGAAGCATCCACTTCTCACCTTTACTTGTTTGGGAAAAGGTTACGAGATTAATATTTTAAGGGTATTATTTGTGGATTGGCTTTTTCGAAAGTCAATTTTTTTTGTTGGAGGTGTTTTTTATAAAACAAGAATTAGATATCAATGGACAAATAAGAGCAAAAGAGGTCCAATTAATTGATGAAAATGGGGCAAAATTAGGAGTTATGTCTTCAAGACAGGCACTAGAAATTGCGGAAGAGAAAAATTTGGATTTGGTTTTAGTTGCACCAAATGGTAATCCACCAGTTTGCAAAATAATGAACTATGGAAAATACAAATTTGAGCAAGCTAAAAAAGAAAAAGAAGCCAAGAAAAAGCAAAAAGTAGCAGAGCTTAAAGAATTAAGAATAACACCAAATATTGATGAACATGATTTTAATTTTAAGTGTAAAAATGCAAGAAAATTTATTGAAGATGGCGCTAAAGTAAAAATAACAGTTAGATTTAGAGGAAGAGAGCTAAACTATGTTAAAGCAGGAGAAGAAACTTTAAATAAATTTGCAGAAAACTTAGAAGATATTGCTAATACTGAGAAAAAACCATTACTTGAAGGTAAAAATATGTTCATAATATTAAGCAAAAAAAGTGAAAAATAATTTTGAAAAAATATGAAAGGAGCTATATATTATGCCAAAATTAAAAACAAACAAAGCTGCTAAAAAAAGATATTCTTATACAGCAACAGGAAAGGTAAAAAGAACAAAAGCAAATAAAAGACATTTGCTAGCTAACAAAACATCAAGAGCAAAAGCAAGAGGAAAAATGCAAGATGCATATGCAGACAAGACTTGCGAAAAAGGAATTAAAAAAATGTTACCATATGGTAATTAATTAAGAGAAAATAGGAGGAGTAAATAAATGGCAAGAGTTAAAACAGCGAGAACAACTCGCGCAAGACATAAAAAAGTTTTAAAACAAGCAAAAGGTTATTATGGAGCAAAAAGTATAAGATTTAGAATGGCTAACCAAGCTGTTATGAAATCTTTAAGATATGCTTATGTTGGAAGAAAAGATAAAAAGAGTGATTTTAGAAAATTATGGATTACAAGAATCAATGCAGGAGCAAGACAAAATGGAACAACATATAGCAAATTAATAGCTGGACTTAAAAAAGCTAATGTTGTAGTAAACAGAAAAATGTTATCTGAACTTGCAATTAGCGATCCAAAAGCTTTTAGCGAATTAGTAGAAGTTGCAAAAAAAGCATAGTTATATGAAAAAATAAAAAAATGTAAACATCAAAAATATGTTTACATTTTTTATTTTTTATAAGAATTGTTAATTATTGTTTTTTAATTTTCGGTTTAGAAATCAGTGCTGCTAAATATCCGAAAAAATATTGCGGCAGCTATTCCGCCTGCTGCTGCTTTTATGCCACCAGTGAATGCTCCAAGTAAGCCTTTTTCTTGCACACCTTCTATTGCACCTTTTGCTAGTAAATTTCCGAAACCTGTTAAAGGAACGGTTGCTCCACTACCAGCAAAATCCACTAAGTATTTATATATTCCAAGTCCACCTAAAATAGCACCAGTTGTAACAAAAATTACTAGAATTCTGGCAGATGTTAGTTTGGTTTTATCTATTAGTATCTGGCCAACTATACAAATAAGTCCACCTACAATAAAAGCTTTTAATAGCATCATATAATCTAAATTTTGAAAAAAATCCATAGAAATTTCATTCCTTTCTTATTTTTTATTAAAGGCAGAGAACTAATCTGTCTGGTAGTGAAACTTTTGCCTATATTTCAATGCTAATAGCATGTGCTATACCAGGGATAGATTCTCCTTGTTGGGATGTGGTTGAATTAGTTAGTGCGCCAGTTGCTATTAATAAAATTTTTTTGTATTTTTTGGCTTTTAATTGATTAAACAAATACCCAGAGAAGACTGTTGCAATACAAGCACAACCTGAACCGCCTGAATGTGTATCTTGTTTTTCTTTATCAAAAATAAGAACACCACAGTCATTATAAATTGAATTTATATTATAACCATTTTTTAAAGCTAAATCGCCTAAGATATCTTTACCAACATACCCTAAATCACCTGAAAATATCCCATCATAATAGCTAGGGTTTCTTCCTGTATCTTTAAAATGTGCAAGCAATGTATCAAGAGCAGCAGGAGCCATTGCTGCCCCCATATTGTTGACATCTTTAATTCCCATATCAACTATTTTTCCTGTTGTTATACTTGTAATAAAAGGTCCTGTACCATTTTTAGAAATGATTGCAGCACCAGAACCTGTAACTGTCCATTGAGCAGTAGGAGTACGTTGGTTGCCAAGTTCTAGTGGAAATCTAAATTGCTTTTCAGCACTACAAAAATGACTAGATGCTAATGCTAATATATTGTTTGCTCCACTTATTTCTGCAAATACTGCACCTAGTGATAAACCTTCAACAAAGGTTGAACATGCTCCAAATATTCCGAACAATGGAATACTAGAATCTCTAAGCCCAAAACTTGAAGAAATACATTGATTTAACAAATCACCAGAGAAACAGTAATCAATTTGTTCATTTGAAAGATTTGCTTTATTTATTGTTAAAACAGATGTTTCTTTTACGATTTTACTTTCTGCTTTTTCCCAAGTTTCTTCTCCCCAAAATTCATCTTCTAGTGTTTTATCAAAATATTTTGCAAGTGGACCTTCGGCTTCTTTTGGACCAACAATAGATGCTGTTTCTAAAATAGTTGGCGGATTATCAAAAATTATTGTTTGTTTTCCAATTTTTTTCATTGTTTAAACCTCCATAAATATTTATACTAATGTTATTGACTGCGTATTGAAAATTAAATATATAATTCCAACTAATATTGATGCAGAAATCCCATATACTAAAACTGGACCTGCAACTGTAAACATTTTAGCTCCAACTCCCATAACATATCCTTCTGATTTATATTCCATTGCAGGAGAAACTATTGAATTTGCAAAACCTGTGATTGGAACTAATGAACCTGCACCAGCAAATTTTCCTATTTTGTTAAAAATATTTAATGCAGTAAGAAATGCACTAAGAAAAATTAGTATAATAGAAACTACTGTACCTGCTGATTCTTGATTCATTCCTCTGTACATACAATAACTAGAAATTAGCTGACCTATTGTACATATTAAGCCTCCAACAATAAATGCATGAAAACAATTTTTGAAAATAGGGGAATTAGGCGATTTTTTATTTACATATTCTTGATAATCTTTATTAGTAGAAAGTGGATTTTCCATAAAAACCTCCTAATCTTCTCTTTCTCTATCTACTGTAAATGTTAAATCTAATGTTGCGTAGTATTCGACAATTTTTTTTCCATTGATTTTTGCTGTTTGCTCTAATATTGTAACAGAATTGATATAATCAATTGTTTTAGAAACCTCGGCAATTGTTTGAACAATTGCATCTTTCCAAGAAACCGTAGACATTCCGGTTATTTTTATATGTTTTTCAGTAACCATTTAAAAACCTCCATAATATTGTGATATACATATATTGCCCTAAATTTTTTACAAATATACAAAAATAAGGAAGAAAAGTATTACAAAAATATTACATTTATATTACAACTCTGTTAAACCTATTGACTTTTGAACCAAAAAATATAAAATATATATATCAAAAAACGAAAAAAATGTAGATTATTGTAGTTTACAAAAAATACTAGAAATAATATAAAAAAAAATGCAAAAAATAGAATAAAAGATAAATTACAAAGGAGAATAAAATGGCCGAGTGTTTAGGAATATACTTAGAAAATAATTTAATAAAGTATGCAAAAGTATCAAAAGACCACGATAGATTAAATGTAGAATCTTTTGGATTAAAAATGTATGACCAGATAGAAGATGCAATAGATCAAATTGTAAGAGAAACATCAAGCACAAGAACTCCTATAAGTATTAATTTGTCTGATGAAATATATAATTATTTCGAAATATTTGCAATGTTAAGCAAAAAAGATATAGAGAGAACAATAAAAACAGAATTTGAATATTTGTGTGAAGAAAGAGGGGTAAAACAAAACACAATAGAATCAAGACATTTCTTAATTCCTAGTAAAGAAAATAACGAAAAAATAAGAGCGGTTCATATTTCCACAAACAGAGTAGAAATTGCGAAAAAAACTCAGCAATTTCAAGGAAAAATGCTTAGAGAAATATTACCATTACCAGTAGCATTAACAACACTTATAGATGTTGACCCAAAAGAAAATTTTGCAATAGTAAATATAGAAGAAAAGACAACAATAACATTGATAATAGAAGGTCAAATATATAAAGTTCAAGTATTAGACGAAGGTATGAAAGAGATTTTTGACAAAATTAGTGCAAAAGAAAATTCGCTAGCACGTGCATATGAAATTTGCAAAAACACAACAATATATACAACTGATTCGCAACCAACAGATGTAGACGAATTCTTAGAAGATATTATGCCTACATTATATAAGGTTGTAGAAAAAACAAAAACTATGCTAAGAGAATCTGTTTTAAACATATCAAAAGTATACATTACAGGTTCAGGAGCTGTTATTAACAATATTGATTTATACTTCCAAGATAATCTTTCAAAGGTAAAATGCCAAATTCTTAAACCATATTTCTTAAATGCTGAGCAAGGAAGAGTGGGAATAAATGATTATATAGAAGTGAATTCAGCTATTGCACTTGCTCTACAAGGATTAGGAGAAGGAATAAAAGGATTAAACTTTAAGAATTTAAGCTTTTCTGAAAAAATTCCTATGCCAACAATTGATTTATCTGATGGAATAGGAGGAAAAATTGGGGATGCATTAAGTGGGCTTCTAAAAACAAATATAGATTTGAGCTTTAACAAACAATTAGACAGAGTTGATAAAGGCTTATTAAGATTAGCAGGAAGCTTACTTTTAGCAGTAATTTTATATTCTGGATTTTCATATGCAGTAGGAAATGCAATAAGTGAAAAAGAAAATGATGCAAAAATTGCAAGTGATAATATAGCTACTCAAATCAGACTTGCTCAATCAGATATAGAACAAATAAGGACAAGAACTTCTGAATATGCAACAAGAATTACTAAATTAAACGAGTCTAGTGAAAAGGTCACAGAAAAAACAAGAAATAAAAATAGTATACCAAATTTGCTAAATAGAATAATGTATACAGTTCCTAAGAGTGTACAAATAACATCAATAAAAAACACACAAGACAAGCATATTGTTATAACTGCACAATCAGATAAATATGAACAATTGGGATATTTAAAAGGACAATTATCTGTTGATGGAATATTAAAAGACGTAAAATCAGATAGCGGTGTTAAACAAGATGGTATTGTTAAAGTTACAATAGAGGGAGATTTGCCATGAAAAAGATATTGATATTAATATTAATAATATTGCTAGGTGTAATGTGTTACAATACTATAACAGATGGATTACAAATTGCTGGATTTTCAATAATGAGCATTGGAGAAATAAAACAAGAAAATGAAAATTTAGATAAGACAATTGAAGAAGCTAAAAACAAAGAAGAAACAGAATATCCGGCAAAACTTAATGAAATAAACACAGTTGCAAAAGAACTTCAAACTAAAAAAAACAAATATGAGGAATTAAAACAATACAGCAGTGAGCAAGAATTGTTAAATGCAGGACAAAGCGAAAGATATAATGTTGAAGTTTTATGGACTAAAATTGGTAATTATGCAACAGAAAATGGAGTAATTCCAAAGATGGAAATTCTATCTAGTTCAACAAGTACACCAAATGCAAATGATTTAAAAATTACGGTAACAGGAAATTATATAGCGATAACAGATTTTGTAAGAGATATTGAAGATGATGCTAAACTAGGTTTTACAATAGAAGAATTTGAATTAGTACCAGTAACATCAGGAGATGGTTCAAACTTACAAGCAACATTCAAAGTTAGAGATATATTTATAAATCAAGATACAATAACAACAACAAATACACAATCATATAATAATGATACAAGTAGTACAAGCCCAATAAATACAAGTGATTCAGTAAATACAACAGGAAACACAAATACTACGGTGAACAACCAATAAAAGTCTTAGGAGGACAAAAAAGTGAAAAATGTCATTAAAGAAATTTTTATAATGTTATTATTATGTATAGCAATTGCTTTAATATTGGCAGTAGTGTTTTATGACTACAATCCAATAAATAAAGAAGTGCCACAAACAATAACTTATCAATTTCCAAGCGAATTAGGTGATGTAAAAGAAGATTTAGATACACCATTAACAAATAATGAAGACCAAGTTATAAGAACATATGAAGTAACAGAAGATGATTTAAACAGAGCTAAAAAGACAAATTACGATGCTGGAAAGGCAAATCCTTTTATGGCATATTCAGATAATACCACAACAGATGGAAACACAACTAATAGTACAGGAAATACAACAAATAATAATAAAACAAATACAAATTCGACTTCAAAAAATAACACCACCAATTCAAATTCGCAAGAAAATTATAATCCAAACAACAAATTCTTAAAATAATTGAGAAAAATTAATCTAGGTTATATTTATAAATTAAATATATACAAAAAATTAAAAAGGAGGAAATAAAAAATGTTTAAAGGACAAAAAGGTATTACATTGGTAGCTTTAGTTATCACAATTATCGTATTATTAATACTAGCAGGTGTAGCATTAGCAACATTATCAGGAAATAACAATATAATTTCTAATGCAAATAATGCTGTTGAAAAATACAATAACAAGGCAGAAGCAGATAATAACTTAATTCAACAAATGAATGCTTTATTAAACACATATATGAATAAATAATGCGTTCTATAATTAATTACTTTTAGAGCATATGCAATTTAATGTATATGCTCAATTTAATATAAACAGGAGGAAATAATGGTAGAAATCATAGCAGTAATAATTGTTTTTATTATGGGAGCCTTTTTAGGTAGCTTTTGTACACTAGCTGTATATAGAATTCCATTAAAACAAGATATAACACATGAAAGATCATATTGCCCAAATTGCAAACACAAATTAGGATTTTTTGATTTATTCCCAATTTTTAGCTATATATTTTTAGGAGGAAAATGTAGATATTGTAAAGAAAAAATAAGACCAAGATATTTAATAATTGAAGTTCTATCTGGAATTGTATTTTTATTATATGTTCTATCTTTAAATATTAATATTTACAATATACAAATTGGAGATTTAATAAAAATAATATTTGGAATGGTTTACATATGTTTATTCACAATAACTGCTGGTATAGATTTAGAAAAAAGAAATATAGAAAAAGGTTTATTGGTATTTACCGCAATAGCAAGCATAATTTATATGCTATATCTATATATACTAGGGGTTAATATGTATAGATATGTTATATATTTTATGATAATTATCTGTTTATTAGTTATAGATAAAATAAAACCTAGCTATACATTGGATATAATAACATATATGCTGTTAGTTTTACTATATATAGGAACAGACTTGATGATATTTATAATAGCTACAACACTTATAGCTATTGCACTAAAAAATATTGCAGACAAATTAAGAAAAAATGACTCGAAACCTGCAATTGGAGCTATTTTTAGTATAGTATCAATAGCATCAATAATTATACAAAACTTTATTACGATATAGGTGATAAAATGAAAAAAATAAAATCAAATAAAGGAGCAACAGGAATTGATATTGCTATTTCTCTTGGAATTGTAGCTATTACACTTTTAATATTGCTTGCATTATATACAAACACATATATTTCAAATATGGAAATAGAAAGAAGAACACAAGCTATAAATTATGCTTCTCAGATATTAGAAAAAGCATCAGAATATTATTATTCAGATGTAAATACAGAAAAATTTTCTGCAACTACAAATTCAAGCGGAAAAATAGAAATTGCTGGAATTGAAATTCCAAAAGCATATACTGTTAATGTAAATATAGACAATTATAGCAATTCAGACGAAACAGATGTTGTAAAAAAAGTAGAGGTTACTGTAACTTACAAAATAGGAAAAAATGATAATACATTAACTTTAAGTAAATTTAAAACAAAAGAAACTTTGCTTACTCCAAATGCTCCAAAATTACAAACTAATATGATAGCTGTAAAAGCTCAAAATAGCGGAACTACAAAAACGTATAAAGATACAAACAACAGTGATACAGAATGGTATAATTACCTAAAAAAGAAATGGGCCTTAGCTAGAATTTCAAATGAGCTATATGTTTGGATACCAAGATATGCTTATTATATAGATAGTAATAATCAAATAAATATAGAATTTTTATATTCAAATAAAAATCAAAAAGTGGATTCTTATGGAAATTTAGAAAATATTCCAAGTAATTATATTGTAGATACGAAATTTTCAGGAGATAATGAAACTGGATATTGGGTTAAGGTTTTAGAGGCTTCAGCAGATGAAACAGCAATAAGATTAAATAGCTCAAAATATGGTAGTTTTGAATACTAAACTGGAAAATATATGTATCTTATTAAGAACTATTTATAAGATAAATAAAATATTGTATAATTAAATTATGGAAGGAACAAAGGTGAAAAAATAATATGGAAATAAGAAATAGATTGCCTATTGGTATAGAGCTAGTAAGAAGGGGACTAATATCAGAAGATGATGTAAACCAAGCATTAGAATATCAAAAATCTAATCCAGGAGTTAAACTTGGAGATGCTGTAAAAATTCTTAGACTATGTGACGAATATAGGTTGATAGATGCAATTGGAGATATTCTTGGGGAAAAGGCCATGATTCTTACAAGGGCTGATATTGCAATAAATATAACAGATTATATTTCACTAGATGTTGCAAAACAATGTATGGCAATACCTTTTGAAATAGCCAATGGAAGAATCAAAGTATGTTTTGCTGATACTTCCAATAAAAAATCAACAGATATTGTTAGATTATTATTACTAAATAAAGGACTAGTGATGGATAAATACATAACATTTGCTAGCAATATAGAAGAAATATTCAAATCACTAGAGGGACAGGCCACAGATAAAATTGAAGACGGAAAAGATGTAACAAGTTTGATTGACAACATAATAAAAACAGCAATGAGCAAAAGAGCTAGTGATATACATATAGAACCACAAGAAAATAGTGTAAGAGTACGTTATAGAATAGATGGTGTGTTATTAAATGTAGCAACACTTGCCAAAGAAAGACAAGCACAAATAATAGGAAGATTAAAAGCTATATCAAATATGCACCAAGAAAAACAAGAATCACAAGATGGTAGAATTTTGCTATATCCGGATTACAATATTCGTGTATCTTCTCAAAAAAATGTATATGGAGAAAAATTTGTTTTAAGATTATTGAAAAAAAATGCTAATATATTATCTCTTGAACAATTAGGCTTTTCAAAAGGAATGAAAGAAGCTGTTAAATTATTTGACAGAAAAAATAGTATAACAATAGTTGCAGCTCCAACTGGTGAAGGAAAAACAACAACATTATATAGTATAATTGCAATGTTAAATAAAGAAGATGTAAATATTACAACAATTGAAGATCCTGTTGAAATAAGAATACCAGGCTTAAACCAAATAGAAGTAGACCCAAAGGCTAGTTTCTCAGATTCTTTAAGAACAGTATTAAGACAAGACCCTGATACTATTCTAGTAGGAGAAATAAGAGATTTAGAAACAGCTGAGATTGCAATGCAATCAGGGCAAACAGGACATTATGTATTATCTACAATACACACAATGGATGCTATTGAGGTTATTACAAGACTTAGAAAATTAGGAATATCAAATTACGATATAGCAAGTACATTAGGATTGGCTGTTTCACAAAGACTAATAAGAAGAATATGCCCAAATTGTGCAAAAGAAAGAGATTTTACAGAAGAAGAAAAAGAAATTATTAGTAGAATTGGTGAAAAATATAATGTAGAATTTAATTTTGAAGGAAGAAAAACATACACTGCTGTTGGTTGTGAACATTGTGACCACACAGGATACTATGGACGTGTTGCAGCATTTGAATTACTTGATATGTCAGAGGCTATAAAAGAATTAGTAATAAATGATGCTTCTACAATAGAAATAAGAAGATATGCAACACAACATGGCTACAAACCACTTGTTATAGATGGACTTCAAAAAGTTTTAGAGGGTGTTACAACTTTGGACGAATTAAATAAAAAATTACTTATATTTTAATAAATTGGAGGAATTTTAAATGTTACAAATGGAAAAAATTTTAGACGAGGCAATTGAGAAAGAAGCATCTGATATTCACTTAATATATGGAATAAAACCCATGCTAAGAATATCAAGAGATTTATATAGTATAGACGAAATGGAAGAATTAACAGAAGATGATATGTGGGAAATGTACGATTTTTTTATAAGAGGTAATATAGAAAATGACGAATTATTTAAAAATCAAAGAAGATTAGATACCTCATATCAATATGAAGATGTGCGTTTAAGAGTAAATATTTCCTTATCTGAAAATATACCAATTGCAACATTAAGACTTATAAGAAATGATTTGCCAAAATTTGAAGATTTAGGTGTTCCCGATATTGTAAGAAGAATGACATATCAGCCACAAGGATTAATCCTTGTTACAGGAAAAACAAATTCTGGTAAAACTACAACATTGAATGCATTAATTAATGAAATAAATGAAAAACAAAATAAAAAAATATTAACACTGGAAAATCCAATAGAATACAAACATCATTGCAAAAAATCTATAATCGTACAAAAAGAAGTTGGAATTGGAAAAGATGCTTTAAATTTTAGTGATGGTGTAAAAAATTCACTAAGAGAAGATTGTGATATCCTAGTAATAGGAGAAATTAGAGATAAAGAAACAATGAATGCAGCAATTGAGATGGCTGAATCTGGGCACTTAGTTATAGGAACATTACACACAAAATCATGTGCAGAAACAGTAGATAGAATGATAAACTTTTATCCAATAAGTGATCAATCAAGTGTAAAATATTTGATATCTTCATTATTGAAATTGGTTATTTCACAAAGATTGCTAAAAGGAACAGATGGAAAATTAGTATTAGTGCCAGAAGTAATGATAGTAGATAATGTAATTGCAGGATATATAAGAAAAGAAAAATTAAGTGTATCAGAAATAGAAGATGCGGTACAAACAAATATAGATAAAGGAAGTATTAGTTTAATAAATTCAATTGCTAAGCTATTTGTAGAAGAGAGAATTACATTAGAACAAGCAAAAGCACAAATTGAAGAAAAGAATTTAGATACATTAAATAGAACAATTATGCAACTAAAAATAAGAAACACATAGCGATAGGAGGTAAAAATTATGCCTTTATATATGTACAGAGCACTTAGCGAAGATGGACATATAGTAAGAAACAAAATAGAAGATTCAAGCAAAAATGCAATAATAAAGAAAATAAAAAGAAATGGTTTAACACCAATTAGTGTAGTTCAATTGAAAACTAAAACTCAAAAAAATAAAAAAAATATAAATAATGTTGAACAAATGCTTGAAAATTTGAATAATGGAAATGTTATAAAAAGGACAACTGTAAAAAAAGTTTCTACAAAACAAAAAATTGCAAATGCTCTTATAAAAAATAACAAAATAACACCAAGAGATGTAATTGTTTTTACACAGAAATTTTATTTACTGAAAAAGGCTAATTTCAACAATATTCATGCATTAACAACTATAATAGAAAGTACAGAACAACCAAGATTTAAAGAAATATTAGAAGATATTCTAGCAGGCGTTGAAGCTGGTGAGAATATGTATTCTACAATGGAGTATTATCCAGATGTATTTCCATATATATATGTTAATATGATAAGAGTTGGGGAGCTATCTCGGTTCATTAACAAGTTCTTTGCAACAAGCGGTTAAATATATGGAAGAATCAACTGAAATGAATAAAAGAATTAAAAAGATATTAGTACCCAATATTGTGCAATTTGTAGTTATTTTATTAATGCTTATTTTGGGAACAATATTTGTAATTCCAATTATTCAAGGTGTATTTGACCAAGTTGGAACAAAGGATAAATTGCCACCATTAACTTTATGGTTTTCACATTTTCTGAATACTGTTACAGAAATGTGGTATATACCTGTATTTATAATTCTTGCAATTGTTGGAGCAATAGTATTTTATATTAATACTCCTAAGGGCAAATATAACTGGCATTATTTTAAATATACAATGCCTATATTTGGGCAATTGATATATGCACTTGATTTTTCTAGATTTATGAAGGCCGTTTTATTAAATGTAGAGAATGGAGTTAGAATACAGGATGCTTTGGAAGTAAGTAAGACAGTTGTTCATAATTATGTTTTATTATCTGTAATAGAGACTTCTATAAATAATATTTTGATAGGTCAGTCATGGATAGAGCCTTTTGAGAAGACTGGGCTTTCAACACCAATGATAACAGAGATGCTAAAAATTGGTATGCAAACAGATCTAGCTGAAATGATGAGAAAATTAACTGAATATATGCAAATTGATATAGACAATATTATGGAGAAGATAATGAAAGCATTGCCAGAGCTTGTTTATTCAATTGTGGGTATTTTGCTAGTATTCTTTGTATTAGTAGTATTGGTACCATTAATTCAAGTATATATGGGTTCATTCTTGTTCTCGGCATTTTTAACAGAATAAGGTTTAAAGGATGTAGCTTCAAATACATCCTTTTTGCTGTTTTTGGGAATGGAGGAAAAAAGCAGCCACATTTTTTGAAATGGAGGAGAAAGTCCGGCCGAGCAAACGAAATGGGATAATAAAAAATTTATTTCACTCCTCGGCTTGTTGCGTAACCTACGAAATCTAAATCGAATTTTACGAGCCTCTCCGAAGCCTTCGCTCCCTCATAAAATTTGATTAATATTTCGTACGGTTACTCCACGGCACATTCGTCGTTACATAAATTTTTTATTATCCCATTTCGTTTGCTCGGCCTACTATGTGAAAAAAATAGAGTGATTGGAGATTTTGATATGAAAATTGGAATTGATTTGGGTGGAAGCCATGTTGGAGTTGGAATTGTTCAGGATGGTGAGATTGTATATAAAATTGAGAAGGATTTGCAAGAGCATGAGAAAGGGACTAAAAATATTGTTGAGCTTATTAAGAAGATTATTCCGGAGATGTTAAGGCAACATAATGCTAAATTTGAGGATTTGGAGTTGATTGGGATTGCTTGTCCAGGGATTTCGGAGAGTGGGAAGATTATTAAGGCTAAGAATTTGAATATAAGGCAGATTGATTTTAAAGAGGAGCTTGGGAAGGCTTATAAGGATGTGAAGGTTGTTATTAGAAATGATGCTAAAAGTGCTGCTATTGCTGAGAAGATGTATGGCTCATTGAAGCCTTATGATAATGCTGTTATGCTTACTATTGGTACTGGAATTGGTGGGGCTGTTTTTTATAATGGTGAGTTGTTGCAGGCTCGTGGTAGTTCTGGGTATGAGTTTGGGCATATGATTATTGAAAGAAATGGAAAGAAGTGTAGTTGTGGTTCTAATGGATGCTTTGAGGCTTATGCTTCTATTGGAAATTTTAGAAAGAAAGTTAGAGAGGAATTGGGGATTGAACAAGAAATTACTGGAAAAGATTTGCTTGAATTGTTGCAAAGTAGGAAAAGTGAGAGAAAGGTTGAGTTATTGATAAATGAGTATGCTAGAAATTTGGCTATTGGTATTGCTTCTATTTGTAATATTTTTGAGCCTGAGGTTGTGGCTTTAGGGGGGAGTATTGTGTTTTATAAGGATATTGTGATTCCTAAGGTGGAGAGTTATTTGAAAAATGAAAATTATGTGTTTAATAAGGCTCGAATTCCGGTGATTTTAATGGCTACATTAAACAATGATGCTGGGATGATTGGGATTACTTGTGAGTAATGTTTGTTTTATTTGTCAAACATACATTGAAAAAATTTTCATTATGTGATATAAAGTAGTAAATAATAAAAATGGGAGACGTTTTGGTTTGAAGAAGAATATTAAGGATTATAATTTGGAGGATTTGAAGCAGGAGTTTTTGGAGCTGGGGGAGAAGCCTTTTAGGGCTGAGCAGGTTTTTAAGTGGATTTATCAGTTTGAGGTTACTAGCTTTGAAGAGATGACTAATTTGTCTAAGGAGTTAAGAGGCAAGTTAGAGGAGATATATGAGTTTAAGAATTTTGAGATTTTGAAGAAACAGGAATCGAAGGATGGTACTAAAAAGTATTTGTTTGATATTTTGGATAATCGGAAATGCTATTGAGACTGTTTTGATGGAGTATAAATTTGGTAGGACCTTGTGTGTTTCTTCTCAGATTGGGTGCAAGATGGGGTGTAAGTTTTGTGCTTCTACGGGAATTCCTTTTGTGAGAAGTTTGACGGCTGGTGAGATTGTTGAACAGGTTTTGGCTGTGCAAAGGGATGAGAAGATACGAATTTCTAATATTGTTTTTATGGGAATTGGTGAGCCTTTGGATAATTATGATAATGTTGTGAAGGCTATTAGGATTTTGAATAATCCCAAAGGTCTTGCTATTGGTGCTAGACATATTAGTGTTTCTACAAGTGGCTTGGTGCCAAAGATTTATGATTTAGCTAATGAGCAGATTCAATGTACTTTGTCTATTTCGCTACACAGTCCAACTGACGAAAAGAGAAGTGAGATTATGCCTGTTAATAAGGTATATAATATTGAAAGTTTGATGGAAGCGTGTAAGTATTATATAAAAACAACTGGAAGAAGAGTTTCTTTTGAATATGCTTTGGCAAAAGATAATAATGATAATTTAGAAGATGCTAAAAAGCTGATTAAATTGGTAAGAGGTATGAATGCTCATATAAATCTTATTCCAATAAATAAAATTGAAAATGGAAAATTTACTAAAAGTACAAATGAAAACATAATAAAATTTAGAGATTATTTAAATGAACATGGAATTGTTGCAACTATAAGAAGAGAATTAGGTTCAGATATTGATGCTGCTTGTGGTCAATTAAGACGTAAAAACCTAAAAAATGAGGAGGAAAAATGAAAGTCTTTGCAGGCACCGACATAGGTAAAGCCAGGGAAAAGAATCAAGATTATTATTATGTATCAGGAAGTTATGATGACATTAAGTTATGTGTATTAGCAGATGGAATGGGAGGATACACAGGAGGAGAAATTGCTAGTAATATGGCTGTAAATGCAGTAAAAAATTACATTTACAATAATTATTCAAAAATTAAGCTAGAAACAGATAATATTATAAATTTGCTAAAAGATGCAACACAATATGCTAATATGGTTATATACGAAAAAACTAGACAAGTAGAAGAACTAGAAGAAATGGGAACTACTCTTGAAATTGCTTTAATTATAGACAATAAGCTATATATAAGTCATATCGGAGATAGCAGAATATATAAAATAAAAAATGACAAAATAATGCAAATAACCAAAGACCATAGTTATGTAGAAAAGCTAATAAATGATGGAACTATAACAAGAGAACAAGCAAAAGTGCATCCTCAAAAAAATGTGCTAACAAAGGCTCTGGGATGTACAGCTTTTGTGGAACCAGATTTAATAGTTGAAAAAATTGAAAAAAATGATATAATATTTATCTGTTCAGATGGATTGACAAATATGTTAGAAGAAAAAGAAATTTTAAAAATAATAAAAGACAATCCAGAAAGTCCAAATAAAGAGTTGATAGCAAGTGCTAATAAAGCCGGTGGAATGGATAATATAACAGTTATTGTAATAGAAAACGAAGACTAATATATTATAAGGAGAGATGTAAAATGAACCTAGAAGGAAGATTAATAGGAAATAGGTACGAAATCCTAGAAAAGATAGGTAATGGAGGTATGGCAACAGTTTATAAGGCTAGATGCCATGTTTTAAACAGAAATGTGGCAGTTAAAGTGCTAAAAGAAGAGTTTACAACTGATGCTGAATTTGTAAAAAGATTTAATATAGAAGCTCAATCTGCTGCAAGTTTAAGTCATCCTAATATTGTTTCAATATATGATGTAGGAAATGAAGGAGATATTTACTATATTGTAATGGAACTTGTTCAAGGAAAAACTTTAAAAGAAATAATAACAGACGAAGGAATTTTGCCTTGGAAATGGACTGTAAATATAGCTATTCAAATAGCATCAGCCTTAGAGGTTGCACATAGACACAATATAGTTCATAGAGATATAAAGCCACATAATATTATAATAACTGAGGATGGAACAGCAAAGGTAACAGATTTTGGAATAGCAAAGGCTGTTTCTAATTCAACAATAACATCATTTGGCGCTACAATAGGTTCAGTACATTATTTTTCACCAGAACAAGCAAGAGGTGGATACACAGATGCTAAATCTGATTTATATTCACTTGGTGTAGTTATGTATGAAATGCTTACTGGAAAAGTACCATTTGATGCAGATACACCAGTATCTGTTGCATTAAAACATATGCAAGAAGTACCAGTAGAGCCTAAAACATTAAATCCAACAATACCAGATAGTGTAAACAAAATAATAATAAAAGCAATGCA
Source organism: uncultured Clostridium sp. (assembly GCA_900555835.1). GTDB lineage: Bacteria > Bacillota > Clostridia > TANB77 > CAG-508 > UMGS1864. The sequence continues at coordinate 4,979 of USMK01000007.1, read as the reverse complement.
AAAAGAACCAAGTTTAAGATACATATCTGCAACAGAAATGCTTACAGATTTAAAAGAATCAATTAAAAATCCAAATGGCAATTTTGTTGTAATGAGCAAAGCTGTAACTGACGAGCCAACAAGAGTAATGAATGTAGAAGAAGCTGAAAAAGAAGCTAAAAGAGAAGAAAAGCAAGGCAAAAAGAAGAAAAATAAGGCTAAAAAGATTGTATTGATTGTTTTCCTATGTTTACTAATATTCTTTGGAGCTATGTTTGGAACTTGGAAATTACTAACAGGAGGAAGAACAAAAGAAGTTCAAATACCAAGTTTAGTTGGAACAAATATAGAAGAAGCAAAAACTAAATTAGACGAATTAAAGCTAAAATATGAAATAACAGAAGAATATTCACCAGAAGGAAAAGAAGAAGGAACAATATTATCACAAGAGCCTAAATACCAAGACAATTATAAAATAAATGAAACAGAAGTAATAAAACTTGTAGTAAGCAAAGGTATTGAAATGGTAGCAGTTCCGAAGGTTACAGGAGATGCAAAAGATGATGCTATATCTAAATTAGAAGAAGCTAATTTGAAAGTTGAAATTGCAGAAGAAATAAATGAAAAAGTTCAAGAAGGTGTTGTAATAAAACAAGAACCAGCTGCAAATGAACAAATATCAAAAGATAGTACAGTTAAAATTTATGTAAGTTTAGGTAGAGGAATAAAAGAAGTTACAGTACCATATGTAGTAGGAAAACAAGAAGCCGAAGCTAAAAAAGCACTAGAAGCAGCAGGATTAACAGTTGGAACTGTAAAATATGAATCTGATACAACAAAACCAAATGGAGAAGTATTAAAACAAGGAATAGATGCAGACAAAAAAGTAGATGAAAAAACAGCTGTATCACTTACAGTAAACAAACTTGCTGAAATCAAGAGTGGAACAGTAAATATCAACTTAAAATCATTAACAGGCTATAAAAAACTAACAGATAGTGACGGAAAAGAGGTTCCAGCAGAAAGTGTAGAAGTAGTTGTAAAAGTAACTTCAAATGGAATAGAAGATACAGTTTACAAAAAATCACATAAAAAGGATACAGAAAAAATAACTGTGCCAGTAGAGGGCGTTGGAACTATAACTGTAAAAATATTCCTAGATGGAGTAAGAAATACACAAAAACAATTAGACCTAAATTCTTCAAATCCAGTATTAAATATAGATTAAGAATAAAAATAAAAGCTCCCTAAAAAGATAGGGAGCTTTATGCAAGGAAAGGAAGAAATAAAAATGATAGAAATTTCAACATCAATATTATCAGTAAAAGAAGAAAATTCAGTAAAGACATTTTATAATTTAGAAACAGCCAAAACAGATTATTTTCATATAGATGTAATGGATGGAAAATTTGTAGAAAATAACACAACAGAGCAAATGAGACAATATGCAGAAAATATAAGACAAATATCAAATTCACAGCTAGACGTACATTTAATGGTTAAAGAACCAAACGAATATATAGAAGAATATATACCACTAGAACCAAGCTTTATAACAATTCATTACGAAGCTTTTGATAATAAAGAGGAACTATTAAAAACAATAAATAAAATAAAAGAAAATGGCATGAAATGTGGGTTAGCAATAAAGCCAGAAACAGATATAAGCGAGATTTATGAATATTTAAAATATATACATATGGTATTAGTAATGACAGTAGAACCAGGAAAAGGAGGACAAAAACTAATCCCAGAAACAATTGACAAAATAAGAAAACTAAAAGAATATATAACTGAAAATAATATAGATATATTTATTGAAGCCGATGGGGGAATAAATCAAGAAAATATAGAAAAATTATCCCAAGCTGGAATAGATATAGCAGTTGCAGGAAGTAGCATTATATTAGCCGAAGATTATGCAGATACCATAAAAAAATTAAAAAATGCATAAATAAAAAATACACATCAAATTATAAGATGTGTATTTTTATTTATAGTTTCTTTAATGTTGCACAAAACTAAACTTGTGCAGTCTCTACTGATTTTTTGTTTTTACTAATAATATTAGCTAAAACCATACCTAAACCGCAAAGTACTAATAACATATTTACGATTGGTCCAACATATGGAATTAAAGTAATTAGCCATAAAACTAGTGTAACAATTATAACAGCAAATAGGTTATTGAATTTAGCAAGAACTTTAACTTTTGAAGCTAATTTATTTGCTAAGTTTATGCTAACTGTTGCAAATGAAATTGCAAGAATTATTGCAAATACTGCAATTAAAGCAAAAGCAACAGGAATACCTATAACTGTAAAGAATAGTGCGATAGAAACTAGTGGAACTACTATCATTGCAACTAATCCAACTAATATAGATAATAATAATTTTTTAACAGGCATTTTTGTAACTTTATCATAGAATTTTGGAGCTAATTTAGACATTAGAAGCCAAATTACTAATACATAAACTAATAAAGTTAATCCAGCCATAACATAACCTAAAATTCCAGCAGAAGATGTAGGGGCTAATTTATCAAAATTAACTGTACCTTTTACTAAACCATCAGCAACTGTAATTTCGCTAGTTGTTGAATAGTTTAAATCTCCGTAAACTATACAATCACTATCTAGTGACAAAGAAGTTTTAGCTGAAATATTAATATTTTTTCCAACAACACCATTTATTGTTGCATTATCACAATTTACTTTTAAATCTCTATATGCAACACCATCATAACCCATTGTAAGTGTTCCACAAGCTGCATATAAATCGTAAATTAAACCATTTAATGTAATGCTTTGAGATAAAGCAAAAACATTTCCATAAATTTGACCACCATCAATATTTAATGTATCTGCTATTACAAAAAGGTCTCCACCAATTTGACCATTTATTGTTACAGTTTTTGCACAAACAAAGGCATTACCATTAACAGTTTCCCCTGAACCTATTGTAACAGAATCACCACTTAAATAAACATCGTGGTTTGTACTTGCTTCGGTAGAACTTGTTGTTTTATTTGTTCCATCAGAAGCTGTTTCGCCATTTTCGGCTGAGTTTTCGTCAGATATAGCGGCTGTTCCACTTTCGTCAGAAGTAACTACTGCTTCGTCATTTGAAGATGTAGCCTCTGCTGAATTAGTATCGTCAGTTGCTAAACTGAATGTTGAAATTAAACTTAAAATTGTTACTAAAACAAGTAAAATTTTTAAACTTTTTCTTGACATTTTTATTGTCGCTCCTTCCATTATTTTAATATCCTAATAATATAGCTTTATTCAATTTTTGTCAATTGAAAACACAAAAAAAACACATAAAATTATGTGTTTTTGTGTGTAGAAGCTTGGTAAAAATAAGGACAACTAATTTGAGGAGTTAAAATTTTATATGAAACATCATCCATATTACATTTTCCGTCCTTTTGATAAATACAATCACAAGTACAATTGATATTGGTCAAGAAAAATCACCTCTCGATAATAAATAGTATAAATAAAAATTATAAAAATATACTAGATATTTTTTGAACATAAATAATTAATAGGACAAATATCACATTTAGGTTTTCTGCTATCACAAATTTTTCTTCCGTGATATACAAAAAGGTGATTAACATCTTTTATATATTCTTTTGGTATTATTTTTAATAAATCCATTTCGATTTTTTCAGGAATAGAATTATCACTTAATCCGTATTCTATTTGCAATTCTCTTGCAATGGGTATCAACAGCAATTCCAACAGGGGTATTAAATGCTTCAAGCATAATAACATTGGCACTTTTTCTGCCAACCCCTGGAAGAGAAACAAGTTCTTCCATAGTAGATGGGACTTGACCATTAAAATCGGAAATTATTTTTTTACTACAAGCAATAATATTTTTGGCTTTATTTTTATAAAAACCACAAGGATGTATTAGGCTTTCAAGTAAAGAAATATTTATATTTGAAAAATCTTCTGGTTTGTTATATTTGGCAAAAATAGAAGGAGTAGTTTTATTAACTCTTTCATCAGTACATTGTGCAGAAAGCATAACTGCAACAACAAGTTCAAAAGGTGTAGAGAAATCTAAACTGCATGTAGCTTCTGGATGTGCTGATTTTAAATTTTCAATTAATTCTATAATTTGTTTTTTAGTTAATTTCAGGATAATCACTTCTTTCAAATTGGGGTTAAATTGCACAATTTTGAGGTTTGCTAATATAATATATTAAAAGGAGGTAATATATTATGTTATGCTTATTTAAAAAGACATTAGGTGTATGCTTAATAGGGTTTGGCATTGGAATCTTAATGGTCCTATTACTTCCAATAACAGGTTGGCTATTTATAATTGGAGTTGCGCTATGTATTATTGGAATAGCGTGGCTTGCATGTTAATAAAAAGGAGAGTGTGGAAATTATGAAAATAGTGGTAAAAAAGGTTCCTAAATTTTTAAGGGGATTTGTAAAATTGATATTTGGTATTAAAGACTAAATACATAAAAAGAATGTCTGATAATAGACATTCCTTTTTAATTTTACTAAGCTCTTTCTACTTTTCCAGAACGTAGGCACTTAGTACACACATTAATTCTTTTTGGTTCTCCATTAACAAGAGCTTTAACTTTTCTTAAATTAGGTTTCCAAGTTCTTGTTGTTCTTTTACTAATATGAGAACGAGTAATACTTAATTTATTACCGAAACTAATTGACTTTTCGCAAATTTCACATTTAGCCATAGTATAATGCACCTCCCAATTGTTTATTAAATATGACTATTGAATAGTTTACCATATTTGGACATAAAATTCAAGGGGGTGGGGCGAAATTTTTGAAGAGTTTTTTGTAAATTTGAGAAAGGAGGGAGGGGATGCGTTTTGGGACTGAGGGAAAAAGCAGCTTCTGGTTATGGCCGTTGCCCAATCGAGAATAATATAAAAATTTATTTCGTTCCTCGGCTTGTTGCGTAACCTACGAAATCTAAATTAAATCTTACGAGCCTCTCCGAAG
>USMK01000006.1 GCA_900555835.1 uncultured Clostridium sp. | reverse complement strand
CTCCTTTACTTTTTAAATTAAATTTTATATAATATCCTCGAAAGTGAGGTTATTAACATGGATAAAAATACTATTAAAATTTTAAAATTCTTTACTTCCCATCCAACCGAAATGTATTCTGTTAGTTATGTTTCTAGAATATTTCCGAAATTACTTACCAAGGATATTTCAGAAGTAATATCTTATTTATACTCTAATGAATATTTAAGGCGTATTAGTAATAATTTGTATCAAGCTACTAACAAAGGTAAAACCTATATTTCTGTTAATCGTTCCAATTGGATTTCAAAGCACATTATTGAAACATTATCTCTTATTGTTTCTTTTATTGCTTTAATTGTTTCAATTATTGCCTTAATTAGAACTTTCTTGACTTCTAATTGAATAAAGTCTTTCTAAATTTTCAATGTTTTTGCAAATTACATCAAATTCCATATAATCTATATATCTTTTCCCTTCTAAGTCTTTTCCTGTAAGTCTTGTAAACATTCCTGTTATTAGACTTTCTATACTGTCCAGATTGAATTGAGGATTTTTAGAATTTATTTCGCATTGCTCTATAAAAAACTTTTCTTCTTTTTCTTGGTTCTCTTTTAATGTCTTTAAGAGTTCTTTTTCTTTCATACTTTCCTCCTATTTCATAAACGGATATACAAATAACATTGTCCAAAAACTTACTACAATTGGTAATGCTATTGCTATCTTTAATAATTCATACTTTGTTTTATAACTTAACTTTTTCATTTGATTTTCACTCCTTTAATTAAACATTTTTTCAATAAATTCATCTGTCTTACTCATATCTACTCTTATGGTTTTTTCTGCTACATATTTTTTTGGAAACCCATTCATCGCTACTATTTTATAAGCCAATGCTTTGCTTAAACTATAATAGTCCTGAAAATATTTAACAGGTTTCCAATCTGCTCTTTTAGTGGAACATATATTAGTTGCCATATTTCTCATCTCCTTTACTTTTATCTCTTTTTGTGATATATTACTTATACATAAACCCTATTGGGTGAATTTAATTTATGGAAGGGGCTGATGCCTTTGACAAAAATATTGAGTTTACCCTGTTTCTTAAAATTAGAGTTCTATGTGGTGGTAGCACTACATAGTTTAGCTAGATAGCTTAAACTCTAAAATTCTAACAACTATGGGGTAATATTACATATTTTTGGCAGAGCTACTACTGCCTAAGTGTTAGAACTTTCATAGAAGCTATGCGTGCTGGTATAGTAGTATTGTTAAATATAAATTCGCAAGTCAACGCGTAAAAATGACGTAAATTTATTATTTAACGGTCTATACTTGCAAGAGTTAAGATAAACAAATTGTAGAGAACTTACTAATCAGTCAGCACACTGGTTAGTATTTCTATTTATATAACTCCTCTACTGTTGTTTCTAATATTTCGGCTAATCTTATAGCTTGCTTTACATTTGGTATTCTTATTTCACTTTCCCATTGAGAAATTGTATTTTGTTTTATTTGCATAATATTTGCTATATCACTTTGAGATATTTTTTTCTTTTTTCTAAATTCTTTTATTTTGTTCACATTTTCTCATCTTCTTCCTCTATTAAATAATGGACTGTTCTAGCTATCCAAGTTACCATATCGTCAACAAATGCTTCTGGTAATTCCATTTCAGCCCACCTCTTTCAGAAATTTATTTATAAAGTATACTTGTCCATTTCCTGTAACTTTTACTGTTTTACTTATACTAATGTGTCCATCGGAATGAGTTATTGTTGTTTCCTTAATTTCAAATAAACCTAAATTCATAGACTTTTGAGTTGGCATATTGTAATCTGTTCCTTTTCTGTTAATTAAATAACTGTTATTTCTTAGCCATTCAAACAATCTATTTTGTCCTATATCATAACCGTTTTGTTTTATTATCTTTGCTAACTCTCCAATTAAAATTGATGTTTTACTTGCTTGTACACTTTCGGCAAATAATACTTTTGGCTTTTGTTCTGCTAATTGTCTTTCCCTCTCTTGTAATTTGTTGGTTGCTACTAATAATGCTTTTTGTATCAATTCGTCATCGCTCAAAGTTTCTTGTCCTACAATGTATCCTCCGTTTTTTCTTATACTTGGCAAAACTTCATTTGTTACCCATCTTTTGAATTTTTTTGCATTTGGTAGCTTGCTTGACATTATTAAGCTATATAATCCGCTTTCGTTTATTACTGTCATTTTTCTATTTTGGCTACCGTCGTAAAATGCGACATCAGGTATTCTATCTTCTTCTTCCACATGCTTAGATATTGCATCCCTTGTATTTTTATATCCTAATATATTTGCTATTTCACTTCCAACAAAATAAGGTTCATTGTTTATCTCTAAACTTCTAATTTCCCCAAATTCTTCATTTTTAAATATCTGTAACTTGTTCACTCTCTTCATCTCCTTTTTTGGTTAATTTTTTTTAACCTTTTAATCTAAAAAAATATAATCTTTATAGTTGTAGTTGTTTCTTTCGCAATATTTGATTATCGCCCCCATTACTTTTTTTCCAGCACCTTTTCCATTGTTTTTAAAGATTATGTTCAATTGATATTTGCTTAATCCGAATGTCCTAGCCATTTCTGCTTGATTTCCATCAAATTTTTCTCTTAGCAAGATATTTAATGCTCCTATATTTATTTCCACTCTCTTCATCTCCTTTTCTCGGTTAATTTTTTCTAACCATTTGCATTATACGATAAAAAAAAATATAAGTCAATAGTTTTGGTAAATTTTTTTTAACTTTTTTGGTTGACTTTTTTTAACCCTTGATTTATACTATATTTAAGCGATTTCAAGGAGGTCTTTTTTATGTTTGATAAATTAAAATTTGCACAAATATTACGAAATATAACTAGCACCTATGAAAGTCAAAGAGATTTTTCAAAAAAGTCTGGAATAAATAGGACTTACTTATCTCAATATATGAATATGAAACTCGATGAACCACCTAAACCCAAAATCTTGGAAAAATTGGCCAATGCTTCCCATAATATAACTAATTATCCCAAATTGATGGAAATTTGTGGCTATATTGATTCTAGACTGGACACCAACTCATTACTATCTTATAAAGAATTAGAGAATTTAGAAACCGAATATAATAAATTATTTTACAAATTAAATGCAGAAGAGTCAGAAATTATGCACACTATATTCGAGCAATTTATAGAATGTTTAAATAATGATTATATTACACCTGAAACATTTAATCCAAATGAGTTATTATCTAGTTTTAACTTTCTTTCGACTAGGTCTAGGCAAAAATTATATAACTGTTTGAAAGCTAAATTTGCATATTATTATAAAAAGAAATTACTTCACAAAACATCAAATAATCCAAACTCAATACTTTCAAATTCTTTTAACAATAGTCATCCTCAGTTCTATATGTGTCCTGTGTATGGACAAATTCCAGCAGGAGAGCCCAACTGGGCAGAGGAATACATTGAAGGAAGGATACCTATTGACCCGGAGTTAATGAATATCGCAAATCCAGAGGAATGTTATTTTCTTCGTGTTAATGGAGAAAGTATGAATAAAGAGATAAAAAACGGTGCATATGCTCTTATTCGTAAGACAGACTGGGTAGAAAATGGCGAAATTGCCGTTGTATTGGTTAATGGATATGATGCAACATTGAAAAAATTTACTCAAAATGGAGATGTTGTTGTATTAGAGCCAATGAGTGATGACCCAAGTTTTCAAACACAAATTTATACCAAAGACACCTCAATAAAGGTCATTGGTAAATATATTGGAAAAATGGAGATGAAATAATATGGATAATAATATTATACAAGATTTAAAAAAGAAATATTTATTGGATAGTATAAAAAGATTTTTATTTTTCTTGCTATTTCTTCCTTTTATAATTTTTCTAGTAATTGCTGATGTTCGAAATTTTTCTTTTGATTTTGATACACTCCTAATGTCAGTTTTTATTTTATTTTGGACTATATTAACATTTTTTCTTTTATCTAGTTCAATTAAATATTTTCAATTATATCTAAATCCTTCAAAAATTGATATACTAGAAAAATATCCTGATTTAGACAAAATCATTCTAGAAATAAACAATAATTCCGTATACTCAGATGAAGTAGTCTCTATTTCGGATAATTACATTGTATCAAAAAAAGATTATAGGAATTTATTTAAATTGGATGAAATATTGGGGGTATATTTAAATGTGCATAAAACAAATTATGTCATAGATGCTTATAATATAGTAATAACCGATAAGTATAATAAGACTAGCTTTTTTACTTATGCTTCAAATCAAAAAGGTATTTTGGATAATGCAATGAATGTTCTTACTCATAAATGTACAAATGCCAAATTTGGATATAATAAAGAAACATTAAATTATATAAAAGAAAATGTAACTTCAAAATAATATTACGCAAACGCTAAAATAGGAGGAATTTATGTTAGGATATGGTTATTGTAGATATTCGTCTGATATGCAAGATGAAAAATCTATTGAACAACAAAAAATGGAAATAACGGAATATTCTCAAAAGAACAATATTGAAGTAGTCTCTTTTTATTGTGATGAAGCTAAATCAGGAACTAAGGATAATAGAGATAATTTTCAAGCAATGATTTCTGATGCTTGCAAAAATAAAGATATTGAATGTGTTTTAGTTTGGAAAACAGATAGATTTGCAAGAAATGTACAAGATAGCTTATATTATAGAAGCAAATTAAAGAAAAATGGTACAAAACTCATATCTATTACCCAACCAATAGACGATAGTACCCCAGAAGGTCAGCTTATGACTACTCTTCTTGCAGGAATGGACGAATACTATTCTCAAAACTTAGCCTCTAATGTTAGAAGAGCTCAAAAGCAAAAAGCTAAAAATTTTGAGTTTAATGGTGGCACAGCTCCATTAGGTTTTAATATAAAGGACAAGCACTATGTCATTAACGAAAAAGAAGCTGTTATTGTGAGAAAAATATTTGACCTCTACATAGGAGGACATGGCTTATTAGATATTGCTAGCATTTTAAATAATTTAGGCTATCTTACTAAAAGAGGAAAAGAATTTGGTAAAAATTCAATTTATGAAATATTAAGTAATGAAAAATATATTGGTACTTATACATTCAATAAAGGGTATCGACATGATAGGCATACTAAAAGAGATGATACTATTATTATTGAAGATGCATTGCCAGCAATTATAAGTAAGGAGGATTTTAATAAAGTGAAGGAAATTAGAAAAGGTCATAAAAAATCAGGCGAATTTAAAGCTAAAAAAACTTATTTATTGAGTGGACTTATTGTATGTGGAAAATGTGGAGCTAATTATACTGGTAGAACTTCTGTAAAAACCAAAAACGGTATTACATATGAAACTGGATACTATGTTTGTGCAAATAGAAATAGACTTGGTAAATGTACTGGTCCTTCATTAAAGCAAAAAGAATTAGAAGAAGCTATTATCAAACTTCTTTTTGATGATTTATTAACAACAAATACAATAGAAGAAATAACTAAAAAAGTAAATTCAAAATACAAAGAGATATACAAAGACAGTTTTGAAACATTAGCAGATATTAAAGAACAACTAAAAGAAAATCAAAATCAAATTGATAATATTACAAATGCAATAGCAAATGGTGCACCTGTTGCTCCTTTTATTTCTAAATTAAATAAGTTAGAAGATATTAAGAAAGTTTTAGAAGAACAATTAAGTTTTAGCCAAAATATAAATAAAATGCCAGAAATAAAACCAGATTTTATAAAAAAGTTACTTGAACAAGATATAAATAAATTATCTAAAAACTTAGAAAGTAAAGAAATTATCAAAAAATGGATAAAAAAAATAGAAGTATACAACGACGAAGCTATTGTACACTTCACAATTGACGGACATTCGTCAATACATTTGGTTGCGGGGGTAAGACTCGAACCTACGACCTTCGGGTTATGAGTATGAATAATATAAAAGACAGAGCAGAAGAAATAGTTTTTAATGAGATTATATATGTATAAGCGGAATTAAACATGAGTGATTTTAGAAAAGTAAATTAAGACGATATATTAAAAGATTGGTATCAATGTATGGAGGAAACTTATTTATGCTATGTAGATGAGCAAGATAGAGTAAACGAATTTCAGTATGATCCTTTTAGAGAAAAGATTTTGAAGAATATTCCTAAACAGAATAAGAAATATGTCGAAAAACAACTAGATTTAATTTATGACGAGTTTATGAAGTATGTAATGGATGTTAATGAGAAATATTAAGAAATGGATTTGTTGACGGCTCTCAGCTAATAATGGGATGTTTAGATAAATAGTTTTATTACAAAAAAATCTTAAAACGCAAAATTTGCACTTTAAGATTTTTAAATTGCACTTTAAAAGATTTTAGAATAAATCTGAATGAGAACCTGTTCTATTTACTATTAATACTAATTAGCCTTTGTCGATTTTATAAATCAAAAGCCAATCAGGTTGTATATGACATTCCCTATATCCTTTTATATTCTCCCATCAAATGGTCTTTATACTTTTCTGGCAATGTTTGCTCATTAGCAAGCATATCTACAACATCTTGCAATAGTTTTAAATTAAGACCTCTCTTTTTTATTAGTTTATAATCTTTTTAAAATAAATTAGTATATTTTACGGTTAACAAATTTATCAATCCTATTTCTCTAAATCTTTCCACATTTCATCTAAATTAGTATATCCTTTGCTTAATCCTATTCCCTTTTCTGCATCTTCAATAGCTTTTATAGTTTCTGCATTTAATTTTGGTACTTTTATTTCAAATGGAATGCTTTCAGTTAAGATTATTTGTCTTAATAACATATTGATAACATTTGTAAAATTCGTTCCAAGACAATCAAGAGTCTCTTTTGCTTGTTCTTTTATTTTTTTATCTACATTAACATTAATTGTAGCCATAATATCACCTCCATGATATATTATGCGTATATTATAATATGTTGTGCGTATATTATCACTACATTATGTGTATCTTTTATATTTTTATTCAAAAATACTTTTAAATTCTAATGGAACAATTAAAAATATTCTATTTACTTTTTTTGTGTATACACACAATTTTGGTAAATTTTGTTTATCATATAATAATCTCACTCATAAATATCTTATATAAATAATTTCGAAACCAAATTTAATAATTGTGTTGTTAAATGTTTTATATCGTCGACATCAATAATTCTACTATATATTTCTTTTATTTCATCATATATTGTTGTGTCGCCTTTTTCTTCTTCAAGAGCAATTCCTATTACGCTTATTCCATTCTTTTCAATTCTTCTAACACAATTATATGTATCTTTTATTGAAACAGGAGGAAAATATTCGTAACCATCTGCTCCATGACAAGGCATTCCATCAGAAATACTAATTATAACTTTATTTTCAGCATGAGATCTTTCTCTTAAATATTTTTCAGCCCATAATAGAGATAAACCATCTCTGTTATCTCCATCTGCATCTAAACTTAATATATTATATTTTTCAATGTTTCTTGCGTTGAAATCTACAAGTATATTATGCTTAACTATTGGTAAATCATAATCTGCTCTATGCTCAATTATTGCGTGTTCAATTCCTTGCTTTTTCAAAACTTCGTGTAAGATTATAGAAGAAATTATTGCATTTTTATTTTTTTCTCCATACATGGATCCAGAGCCATCAATTAAGAATAATATTGCAATATCTGGAATCTCTATTCCTTGTATTTTTCTATACCAGAAGCGCTTTTTTATATCTCCTAAACTCTTTGAATCTATTCCGTTTCCAAAGATATGTTTACTTTCAGTTGAATCAATTTTACCTTTTAATAATTGACTGAATTTTGCATTATATGAATTTATATTAAGCTTATATTTGTTATAAATATTATCATAAGCTTTTTTCATTTTTAAATCTGGTTTAGGGTATCTAATCTTAACCTTAACATCTTTATGCATTGCATTAGATTTTAAGTCTTTACCAGAATATTCCCAATGTAAAGTAGTTATACTAGCCAATTTAATACTTTGTCTTTTATCTTCTTCAAACTTTGCTAATTCATAAATATATTGTTTTAAATAATCATCATCAATTTTATTACCTTCTAAATCAGTAAATAACCTTCTTGTTATTTTTGCATTTCTTCCTTTAGATTCAAATTGATTTATAGACATATCCTTTCCAGAGTGAGTTTTTTCATCTCCTACTAGAACAGAAATGAATTTCTTTACATATTCGTATTTGTCAATTTCTTTATCATCAATTTTAGGTATTAAAGGTTCAATAATATCAAAAATCTTACTTGTATATTCATACCTTTTGTCTGCATTACTACAAATACTTCCTTCAAGCCATAATTCTTTAGTTTTATCAACATATTCTTTTAGTTCTTCTGAAGGTTCTTCTAATTTAACCATAGGATATAAAAGCATTGTAGAAAAATAATCAATAAATTCCATTATTAAAGTTATATTCTGCTGTATTTCCTTTTCTTCATCTGAAATTTCTTCTTTTTTAGTGTCTGTAAACTCTTCAAATTTTCTTTGAATTGTGCCTTGAGCAGGTGTTGTTGCAAATAATCTTGAAACTCTTCCAAAAGTTAAGAAAAGATTCATATTATCAAATTCACTAGCTCCTGCAGCTTCAATGAAGCAATCTTCTATTACATTTGATATACTACTTAAAATCATTTGATTAAATTTGTTATTTTTTCCTCTTGGATCTTTTAATAGATCTGGAGGAAAATTAGTATAAATTATATGTAATGCTTCGTGTATGTTTTGCGCTCTAGTTATCATTTTTAGAGCTATAAATCCATCAGTAGAAGAACTTGCAGGAAGAGCTAAATAATCTTCTGTTTGTTTTAGTGCAATTTTATCGCAAAACAAGTTATCATTTGCAGGATCAACAACAATATTTTTTCCATCTGTATAAGCTTGATTTTCATTTATGAAAAATAATCTTATATTTGAATTCTCTGAAAGCATTGAGGCAAAGTCTTCTTCTATTTTTCTATTATCTTCATTTTGAAACATTTTTAAAATATCTCTATCTTGCTTTTGCATAGAATAAACTTACCTCCTTTTACTAATTCCATTTATATAACAATAAAAATCCTTTTATTGCATTTTCAAGCGTTCTATCGCATTTTGCAATAGGTATAATGGTCTTTTCAGCTGCTTTTAAATATCCTTCATATTTAGCTTGTCTAGCCCAATTCTCTAAATTTCTTGGAGAAATGACTATATCTAATTCTTCAGCTTCAATTTTATTTTTTAATTTATGATATACTCCTAAAATTTTAGAAACATAATCTTTACATTCTGGAACTCTTGTTATAAGCATTTTCTTAATTGCAACATCTGATAAAGAAGCAATTTCAACAATAGTATTAAATCTATTATATAAAGCTTGGTTTAATTCTTTTGTTCCAAAATAGCCTAAATTCATAGTTGCGAAAAATCTAAAATTAGAATTTCTTCTAACTATTTCTCCATTATCTAATCTTACAAATCCATTATCATCTAATAATGAGTTTAAGAAAGCTAAATGTGCAGGTTTAGCAAAGTTTATTTCTTCAAATACTACTGCTCCTCCCTCTCTTATTGCTTTTGTTACATAACTTTCTTTAAATATGATTTTATCTCCTTCTGGAATAAATTTACCTAATATAAATTCGTCTAAATTTTCACTACAATTTACTGTATCCATTATTGGAAGACCAATGTCCCTGCAGATCAACTTGCATGAGATAGTCTTTCCTGTTCCTGCAGGACCATGTAATAATACGGTTTTAGTATCTCCGTTCACTACTGCATTACATACTGATTTTAGTTGTTCTGGAAGTTCAAATTCTTCTCCTAAACAAGGTATAAGCTGTTTTTGTTCTTCTGTAAATGTATTATCATTAAATTTAATAACTTCAATTTCAAGTTTTTCCTCTAATTGTTTTTTATTTTGTCTTATAACTCCGTAAACATCTTTATATGAAACAAATTCTCTTAAATCATAATTTATTAAATCATCGTCTGTTATTAAGTCATAGTCCTCCATTTTATGCTCTTGATAAAAATCTTCATGTATATTTACAAAAGTATCAGCAGCAGGATTTTCTATGTAATTAAAGACCAATCTATTAAATTCATCATCGCTATTTGTATCTCTTGCAAGAAGAACTGCA
Organism: uncultured Clostridium sp.; assembly: GCA_900555835.1. Lineage (GTDB taxonomy): Bacteria > Bacillota > Clostridia > TANB77 > CAG-508 > UMGS1864. Next base: position 62,098 of record USMK01000006.1, on the reverse strand, counting down.
AAAGATACAAAATAACAATATAACATATCTATAAGTTCCCCATCTTCTGGGTACTTTTTACTTTGTGTTGGTAAAATTTTTTGATTTTCATCATAGAAGGTTAAGTTTATTTCATCATCTTCTAAAAGTACAATAGCTTGATCAACTCTATTATCAATTACTCCATTGTCCTTCCAATCTTCTGGAAACTTAACTTTAAAATATAATTTACTTTTATCACTATTAACTAAAATATCTCCGGATATATTTTCTTCATTAGTTAATAATCCTTTTAAAACTAATGAAAGCAATGTAATTCCTTCGCCTATTGGCTGACAAAGAGTTGTTGTTCCTTTATATGATTCATTATTTGGATGAACATAGTATTGAGTTGCATCAGATAAATGTCTGAATCCAAATCCTTTATATATTTCATCACTATTTTCCCTTACAATTTTGTAAGAATCTTTGAAAATATTCATTATTCTCAACCTCCAATTATTGAATTAAATAATTTTATCAAAGCTTTGTTTTATAATATTCTTAATGTAATCAATTTCTTCAAACGAATGTACATCTAGTCTATTATTATTAGTCCAGTTATAATTTTCTCCTAATCTTTCAACTTTGTTTTCTGGATCATCATAATCTCCTGCCATAATAAACATTTTTATAAAATTAGTTTTAAAATGAATTTCTGCAAAACATTTTCCTAAACTATAACTTATATAATTTTTCGTTATAGAATAGCTAATTGAGTTATTTAATTCTAAAATATATTTATGTAATTCTTTGAATAATTCTATTACATTTTGATCTGAATTTTTAGATAACTCAGAAACTTCTTCCAGTATATCTTTACTTTCTTCAGCTGGAATTTCTACTATCTTGTTTTCATCAATTTCTATATCTGATAAGAATAACATTCTATCTCTGTCATTTTCATTAGCAAATTTAAAGTTATATCTTTCTGCCATGAAATTAAGTAGTTCTATCCCTCTTTCCTTTATAGTTTCAATGTTCCAATCTGGATATGTTGCAACCTCCATTTCGCTGTAACACCCATTTTTATAACATCTTTCTCTATTATTTGTTCCTTCTTTTTTATCTGGAAAAGAATCATTTTGAAAAGAACTATTTATTGACATTGATAAAGGAAGTAAGTTTCCTATACTATTAGTTATATAATGTATAGAATTATCTGTATATTTACCAAATCTCTTTAGCCAATATGCATTATCTCCAGTTTGAGGATATATATGTTCAATAGATATTTTGTCTTTTGCATCCTTTTTGAATATAGCTTCTGGAGTAAGTTTTATATCTGTTCCTGTCTTACCCTTTAAATGTAGTTCATATTCGTATAAAAAGTATCTAATTGTACTCCATGAATAATATCCATTATTATTTTTAAATAATCTTGTGATTTTAGATAAAGGAGAATCTATAAATATTTCCTTATCTTTATTTAATACTGCGACATCATTCAACTCGTTTTGTACATCTTCTATTGTCGTATTTCCTACATATAAATCTTTTGCCATATTGTAGAATTTACTGTTTTTATATGTTTCAAAATAGCCTGATAACCTGAATAATAAGAAAATCCATCTTTCAACTAATTGCAAATATCTAACTTTGTTTTCATCATAAATATTATCTTTAGATAATACAACGCAAGTTAAAGGCTTAAAATATGCATAATTGATTCTATTTAATTTTCCTAACCATAATTTAATATCTTCAGAAAGATTTGATTGTTCTGGAAAATATAAATCATACCAATAAGGAATAAGCTGTCTTAAGCTGTTTATATAGTTTGAGATATCTTTAAGTTTAAGTTTTCCTTCAACTTTCAAAGAGTTTCGTTCAACTACTTCTTCGTTGTCTTCTTCATCTTCTGAAATAATATAGTCATCATTTTCAATCTCTTCATCAGCAATATCTTCGGCAATTATAGAAATGTCATCAATAACTCTTTTTTGAGTAAAATATTTCTTTAATAAAAAGTTTGTATAGTTTTCTTTGTTAGTTCTTGTGTAGCCAAAATATATAGTCCAATGAGCTTGTAGGAATTCATCATCGCTTAATGGTCTAGCTTTATTTTTACCTAAATAACTATATATTTCTTTCCATGTATCATTTATATCTTCTCTGATTTTTCTTTTTACTTCGTCATCATCTTTAAATAAAGTTGTAAGATATATAAGTCTATTCTTTAATAATTCTAAATTTGAAAGTCTTTTACCTCTGTTGTTCATTGTTTCAAAAGCTATATATACATTGAAATCATCTTCAATATAGTATGTATTAAATCTTAATTTTTGGGTTAGATTTATAAATAATCTATTTATAACTTCTATATTGTTTTTATTTGCAGTATATAATTCTTGAATAGAATTTTTAAAGAAATCTTTTGCTTGTTGTAAATTTAATGTATAAAAGGTTTCTTCTACTTCTCCCTCTATCTCTGATTCTAATATTTTATTTTTAAAGAACTTATAACTTGGATTATCAACTTCATAACCAAATTTATAGCTTTTTAACATATCTTCAGAGTTAGGTTTTGAAACAACAAGATAGTTTTCTTTAATCATTTTTAGAGTAAAATCATTTAAATTTATTTGTTCATCTGGCTTATCTTTATTCTCTGGAAGATTTGCAACAAAACTAACAATTTCATTTATTAGAATGATTATAGTAGTAAATCTTTGTTGTCCATCGACAATATGATATACTTTGTAACCTCTATTATTTACAAGCCATTGTATATCGTTCCATTTTTCAACATTTGAAACATCTTTAATTTCTTTTAGAGAAATCATTCCTGTATAATGTTCTCTATCTGAAGGAATATTTAAAACATCTTCCCAGAATTCTGTTAGTTGTTGCTCACTCCATGAATATCCTCTTTGATAATCTGGAATTCTAAATATTTTTTCATTAAATAATTTTTGTATTGATTCTAAACTATTATCGTTCAATTAAACTACCTCCTATATAACTCCCATATATTCTTCGTCTAAAATTTTCTTTCTTTCTTCCCCATCTGGCATAAATACATTTATATGATTATAGAACTGCTTACTGTGATTTTGATATTTAAAATGGCATAATTCTAAAACCTATAACCATTCCCAAATTTACTAAATTAGGTTTCATTACTATCTAAAATAACACAATTCTAAAACCTTTTGTTTATTTACCTAGAACTTTTGCGGGTTTCATTACTATCTAAAATAACACAATTCTAAAACTGAAAGAAAGTGGCATAGATACAAAGTTATGTTTCATTACTATCTAAAATAACACAATTCTAAAACTTAAGAGCTCGTTTAGTTCAATTGATGTTAGTTTCATTACTATCTAAAATAACACAATTCTAAAACTAAAAGACAGTGGCATAGATACAAAGTTAGGTTTCATTACTATCTAAAATAACACAATTCTAAAACAGCTCACAACACAATTGCAAATAATCTTCTGTTTCATTACTATCTAAAATAACACAATTCTAAAACTTAGACAATGGATTTAATAGAATAGGAAACGTTTCATTACTATCTAAAATAACACAATTCTAAAACGATGTCTATTTTCAAAAAAATTGGCAACGTGTTTCATTACTATCTAAAATAACACAATTCTAAAACTAAAAGGAAGTGGCATTGATACAAAGTTAGGTTTCATTACTATCTAAAATAACACAATTCTAAAACTCTAACCTCAATTGAATTAAATGAACTTTTGTTTCATTACTATCTAAAATAACACAATTCTAAAACCAAAGTCGATTATTGTCTTGTGGAATTATAGTTTCATTACTATCTAAAATAACACAATTCTAAAACATCGGCTAGGGTTGTATTAATTCTACTGTCGTTTCATTACTATCTAAAATAACACAATTCTAAAACTAATAGATAAAATCAAATTCATTTTTATTCGTTTCATTACTATCTAAAATAACACAATTCTAAAACATCTGAAAGAGTTGTATCAATTTCACTTTCGTTTCATTACTATCTAAAATAACACAATTCTAAAACAAAGAAATAGATGACTTAATAAAAAAAATAGTTTCATTACTATCTAAAATAACACAATTCTAAAACCTCAAATTAGAACTTTTTTCGAGTAATGACTTCGGTGTTTTTTAGATTAGTAGGTTTTATTGTTTAAAATTCGTCAAATTCTTTATCGATGATATTTTTTATTTCATAATTTTCTATTTTTTCATTTGAACTATTTTCTAAAATTAATAATTTAATATTATTATACAATGAATATTTATATATTTCAATTATTTCTTCTTTTTCTAAATATACTTTTAAGTTTGGAATTACTAAAATAGTTGCCATTTTTAGGTTGGCTATTATGTTTATTATGAATTCTATTTTTTCTACTATTGTAGTATAGCATGTTGTGTCTATTTTCAAATTGAATGCTTTTAGTAAATCGTTTATTTCCAGTTCGCTATTTATATTAAATTCAAATGGTAACTCATTTATTTCTTCTATTAAATAATTTCGTAATTTTATTGTTAAATTTTCTAATTCATCATCTTGTCGTTTTTTTATGCTTTCTATTAGTTCATTATATATTTTGGTTATAATTTTTTTTGAATTAAAATCTATATTGAACAAATCGGTAAATACCAATACATTCTTTTTTAATTCCACTCTTTTTTCGTTATCTAAGAGTACAATTTCATTGTTTTCCGCTTCTTCCTCACCGTTTAGAATTTCTATCATTCTTCTAAAAAATTTTTTATTATATATCTCTAATACATTTATTTTTCCTTCTTCAAAAGTAATTTTATTTTCTAAACCAAATATTGACATAATCATAATATTAATAACCTTTCTGTATCATCTATATTTTCATATGTTTTTTCTCCTACAATATACTCCATCGAGGCAAATTGTTTTTCAGTTATAACTAACATTTGCACTATTCCCTTAGGTGGTTTGTTTTTGTTTATTTTTTCTCTTATCGAATTTGTAACCGAATTATTTAATGTTAATTTACAATATACAGATTCCTGCATCATAATGAACCCTTCTTTAATCAAAAATTTTCTAAACCTTGCATAAATTTTTCTGTCTTTTGATGTTTCTGTCGGTAAATCAAAAAATACTAATATCCTCATAAACCTATAACTCATAATTTAATATGTTGCTTTCTTCTTCATTTTCTAGTGCATCAAATACACTTTGAATATATATAGGTATTGCATTTCCTACAAATTGATCTTTATGTGCAATTTCTATTTTATTATTTAAAACATCTATTAATTTATATTTTTGATTTAGGTTTAATTCTCGATTACAATTTTCATAAACTATTTTATCTATAAGTGGTCTAAATGGTTCCATTAAGTCACAGGCTAAATTAAATTGGTTAAATTCACTTTTATGATTCATTCCAAGTGGAGTTATATATCCTTTACTTACTATTTCTTTATTCATTGTAGATAAGATTATTGCATATCCGTAATCCAGGCTACTATTTATATTATTATCTGTACCTCTTATAAAATCTTTTCCAAATAATAAATTAAAATATACTTTTGCAGCATGTCCTTCTCTGTTTGTTTTGTCTCCTAGCATTACTTGATTTTCAAATTCTAGTAATTTTTCATAATTATCTATGTTAAGATTTTTTAATACCATTGCCTGATTATGTATTTTGTTTTTTACAATTTGTTGCCATACATAGTCTTTTCTTTCGTCTTTCCATTTGGTTTGTTTTAATATTTTTTTGCTTGTATTAAAAGAACTATAATATGGCATCACTTCTCCTGCGGGATTGTGTTTTTCGTCACAAAATATTAGTTTTATTTTATTATTTATTAGTTCGTTAATTAAATATGAAGTTATTGATACCATACCATTTTCTATAATTATTAAATTTATTTCTGAAAGATGTATCATTTGAAGAGTTTCACTACGTACTATTAAATAGTCGTTTTTATAACTTAATTTACAGTTTTTATTTATTACTACTGTTCTCCATCCCATTTATTTTATACCTTCTTTCGTACATTCCGGTTATTGATTTATCTATAAATGTCATGTTTTTTATTCGTTCTGTTTTGAATATTTGATTAGTTTTTCTGCCTACTGTCGGTCCCAAATTTAGAATTTTCAAATTACTGTACCCTCTGTTCACCATTTCTATAATTCCATTTATAGCTATACTTTTTTCCTTGTTATTCAATTCATTAAATTTTTCTTTTGTTTTTATTTCTGATAATTTTTTATATGCATATTCAAATATTATATACTCTCCTTCTAATTTTCTTAGCAAATATTTATACATATCTTCAAATTTTTTATCAACCTCTTCTTGTTCTTCATCAGTTTTCTTTTCTTTATTCATTAAATAAACCAACCTGTTCATTTCCTTACTTACAATTAATTGCTTATTAGATTTTATTTCTATATCGCTTGCAAATTCCATTGGATAATTATTTTCGTCCAAATATTCTTGATATTTCAATATTTTAGGTTTTATTATTTTTATATTAGTGGCATTTATATTTTGCTTTTGTAAATATTCTAATAATGTTATTTTTCCGTTTTTTATGTCATAAGCAATTTTTATTGGAATGCCAATCAATTCTAGTTGCATATTTTGCTTTTCATCTATATAGCTGTAAATTGTAAAATAAGCTTTATTTTGTCCTGAATATCCTCCATATTTTTCAGAAGCTTTATCGTCTTTAACTGATATTTGTATATTTTTGCTTTTATCCTTTGGACTATACAAAGTCTGATTATAAAATTCTCCTGTTTGTTCTTCTAATTTATGTGTTATATAACAATCCTTATAATATAGTGTTTTTCTCGTTTTATCTTTATCTATATTATTTAGTACCATTCCAATTACAATTGATTTTCTCTTTTTTGCTTGTTTCTCATCTTCTACTTGTTTTTTTATATAATTTTTTACATATTCAGTATATTTAAATTCATCTTTATACTGCAATTTGCTATCAATTACATTTCCTACTAAGCTTATTATATAAGCATCTTGGGCATGATGGTAATCATTTATGTTTCTATTTTTATATACTTTTAATATTTCTCTTAAACTATGTGTTAATTCTGCTCTTATTGCAAATACATTTGAAGTTTTATATTGATTTACTAATAAATTAGTAATATATTTTGTAGCTTGTCTTGTTTCTACCAATTGTCTTTCTACAAATTTAGCTTTATCTGCATCTGTTTCAAACATTTTTCTTCTTATTAGATTGTAATATTTTTTATTATCCATTAATCCCCTTTGATGTAAATATTTCCAGAATACTTGTTGTTTATTTATAATATCGTCTTCTAATAACAAGCTTCCACTTTTTCTTTGGTTGTATTCTTTATATACCAAAGCTTTATTAGATAAGCTATCATCTTTTATATAGCTTTGTGGCAATATATGATCTACTTCATACAAATACAAAGTGTCTGGATTTAACGGTTTTCCACTATATAAGCATTTCCCCATCTGTACAAAATATAAATATAATCGTTCATCAAGCTTCTTTTCACTTTGCTTATCTTTTAATTCCTTATATAAAAATTCATTTATTTCCTCTTTAAATTTATCATATATTTTTAACAAGGCTTTAGCCCTATTATCAGTTCTTTTCTTTTCCGCTTCATTTCTGGCAAATTCTATATAAATATTTTTAGGCTCATTTTTCATTATTTTTGTAATTTCTTGTACTATTTTTATAGCTTGCCATATACTTCTTTTATTTGCAGGTGATGTTGGAATTTCTTCTATTTGTTCATACGTTATATTTTGCTCTGTTTTAGGCATTTTTTCTGCTATTTGTTTATTAAATCCATATTTATCATTATTTATTATTTGCATAAAATTTTCTTTTGTTGTTTCTAGTTTTTCTATTATATTTTTACTATCGTCATATGCCTTTAATTCAGTTAATAATTCTTTTGATAATCTTGACCAACCAGTATATTTTAATTTAACTAATTTTTTTATAATTTCTGGTTCTAAATTATATTCTTCTTTTATTTTTTCTTTTAAAATCTTTTTATCTTCAAATATAGTAATCCATTCTATTATTTTCTCAATCATTTCTATGTTTTCTTCATTTACTACTCCTAAAATTCTTGTCATATCTATATATGCAGACATATTTGAAGCAAATTTATTTTCTTGTGCAAATCCCGTAATTGAACTTATTTCTTTATATATTTGATTATCAATTAACATTGTTTTTAATTGTTTTTCTGTAATAGATTTATTTTTCTTAAATAATTGTTCTATAATTTGATCTTTTACAGTAGTGGTAAGCTTTTGATTATTTATTCTTATATTGCTAAGTTCATTTAAAACACAGAATTTTGAGTATAATATAGATTGTTTTGGTATTACATCTTCATTTATTAAATATGTACATTTATTTGTCATTCTCCTAATAAATTCTTCTGCTGTTTTTTTGGTATCTACAACATCTTCAAAATTCCATGGTAATATTTTTTCGTCTGTTTTTCTAATAATCCATGCAAATTTACTTTGCTCATTTTTATCCAATGGACCAACATAATACGGAATTCTAAATTCCATCAAACTCAATATTTTATTTTTATTTTCTTTTATAGATTTATAATATTTCCCTTGATTATCTAAAATTTTTTCCAATTCTTGATAATGTAATTGATATGGAATTGCAGCATTTGCTGTTGAATTTATTTTTACTAAAAATTCATTATTCTCTATCTTTTTTAATATTTCCTCTTTTTCTTTGCAATCTTCAACAAGTTTTAAATCTTTTTTTATTCTTTTATAAAAATCATCTACACTACAAAGATTTATTCTTGATTTTTCTTTTTTATTATCATAATTTACATAGTTATTAGGTTCACTCTTCCTAAACATTGAATTATATTCTAGTGGTAAATAATTTTTATATATCATTTTTAATTGTTTTAAATCATTTTTATATTTTTCATATTTTTTTATAAATGCCTTCGAAATTGATTTTTCATTTTGTAAAATGTCTTGTAATACAAAATAATTATATATTTTTTGCATACTTTCATATAAATAAATATTATCCCCTAATTTTTCTTTTATCTCGTCTTCATTTTCTATATCTTCACTAAATGAAATTGTATTTTCTAATATTTCTTCGTCTAAAATTTTATTAAAATCAAATTTATATCCAATAATACCAGATAAAATTGCTGTTATTGCTGATTTCTGATTTTTATCGTAATCATATAATTTTAGTAATTTATCTTTTTTGTTTCCTTTACTTTCATTTTTATTTGTTAAAATATTTTTAAATTCTTCTTCGTCTCCTAAATATTCAATCTGCATATTTTCGTCTAAATATTTGTTTATTTGTTTTATTTCTTCTAAAATATTTTCATTTGAGGCTTCTAAATCTGAATCATACAGAAAATTTCCTCTATATTTTATTATATGGTGAATTGCAAGATATACTAGTCTAATATCATATTTTTCTTTATTTTCTACTAATTCATTTCTTAAATGATATATTGTAGGATATTTTTTGTAATAATTCATATCATTCATATTTACATCTGAAAATAAATTATATTTTCTATTTTCACTTTTCTCTTCTTGAACTTTGTATGTTTCTTGAAGCATTGGAAAAAAATTAGGATATTCTTTTTCCATATCTTCTAATAACAAACTTTGCAGTATTTTAATTCTTTCTTTTCTTCTTTCCAAGCGTCTTCTTGTTCCTCTAAATACTCTTGTGCTTTGAGCTGTTTTTCCTTCTTCAAAAATTCTAGCTCCCCACATATTTCTATTTTTGTGTTTTAATAAATTGTTATTTAAATCTGTAACTGCCCATCCTACTGAATTTGTTCCTATATCTAATCCTATATTATATTCTAAATTTTTTTCGCTCATATACTTGCAATTTCTCCCTTCTTATGTTATATTTAATTTGCTATTAATTACTATCTAAAATAGCACAATGAGTTAAAATAAGGTTCAACCTTAAATGCCAATTAAATATTGGTTATCACTTAGGTGATATAAGTTCTAGGAAACTAGAACTTTTTTTATTTTCTAAATATCTCACATTTTTATCCCATTAGCCTCATTATATAATATCATATATTTTTTGCAACAATTTTTCCTATTTTTCTCTAACAAGTTTTCGACATAAATCGACATTTATCAACATTTCGTTCTACTTTTCATCTCCAACATAACGAAAAGAGATACGTCTTTCAACATATCTCTTTTCAATAATACAGAATCTTCATAGAAACACGGGGAAATTGAATTGATTTTTTGCAAATTCAATTTTTTGTTTCTACAAATATATATTACACTATTTTCTATAAAAAAGTCAAGCTCGATTTGTAAAAAAATTGCTACATATTTAGCACATATCTTATTATAAACCAATACAAACAGAAACTTCCTAATAAAATAAATATATGGAATATTTCGTGAAATCCGAAATATTTATTTTTCAAAGGTGGCCATTTTAGGGCATATATTATTGCTCCTATTGTGTATAATAATCCCCCTGCTAGTAACCACCAAAGAGAATATAACATTCCGGCTTGTGAAAATGTTACTATCATTGGATATGTCGCAATTACTACCAGCCAGCCCATTGCTAGATATAGTCCTGTGGTTATCCATCTTGGTGCTTTTAAGTAAAATATTGTTAAAAATACTCCTAGCAATGCAATTCCCCAAACTACTCCAAATATGCTCCATCCCCAACCTCCTCTTAGAGGTCCTAAGCAAATTGGTGTATATGTTCCTGCAATTAGTATATATATCATTATATGGTCAAGTTTTCTTAATACTCTTGTGGCCTTTTCCCCTACATTAAACAAGTGGTAATTTGCACTACATACATACAAAAGAAACATGCTTACGCCAAATATGGTAAATGATACTACGTCCCATGCACCTTCGCCGTATTTTGCTGCCCATATTATTAGAAAAACTAAACCAACAATTGAAGCTATCGCTCCTAATAAATGTGAAAATCCACTCACTGGATCTTTTACTTTTTTCATATTTGATTCCCTTTCTCATATTTTTATTCTAATAATTTACACTATTTTTCGTAAATTGTCAATTATGGGTTCTATTTTGGACTTGTTTTTAATATTATTTATCAAATTATTTTTTGGAGGTTTTTTATGAATAATAAACGTTTTAAAATGTTTTTTTCCATTATTCTTATTGTTATAATTTTAGCTATGACCGGTTTTTACATATTTAAGCAATTGTCATTAAATCCAAATTCAATAGGCGACGAATATGTTCCGCAAGCAGAAATTTCTGACGAGCAGTTTAGGCGAACTATTGTAAAATTATATTTTAAGGAAATAAATAGTAATAATTTAAAATACGAAAGTCGTAGTATAGATTCAAAAGAACTACTTTCAAATCCATATTTAGCTTTAATCAACCTATTGCTTTCTGGGCCTAGCATTGAAGGATTAGAAAAAATCATACCTGATGGGACCACTGTTAATTCTGCAAAAATTGATGGCAATAAAGTTACAATAGATTTATCTTCTAGCTTTATATCTTCTACCTCTGATGTGAATATAGCCAGCAATATGGTCTATTCTATTGTTAATACTCTTACAGAACTTACAGAAGTTGATAGTGTTAAATTTGTAATTGATGGAAATGAAAATGCAAATTTCATCAACTGCAATTTTTCTTTAAAAGATCCCTTTGTAAGAAAATCTTTGTAATTTATGTAAATTTGTGATATAATTTAGTTATACTTTTGTTAGAAAGGCAGGGACTTACAATGCTCTTACTTAATGTAATTATCTTTATTTTTGTATTTGTAATTACACAATTTATCCACGTAGGTCTATACAAAAAAGGAGTTGGCATAACATTTATCCGGACAGTACTAATTTCTTGTTTGCTTGCTTACATTGGCTTAATGCACAAGCCAAATGATATATGGTCAAGCACGGAAATTACGGTTGTTGTTGCAATTTTTGCAGCACAGTTATTTACCGTTAATCGTTATGATAAAACTATGGTAAATAATGTAGAAACACCCAATCCAGTTAGCACGCAGGAACCACAATATGAACAAAGACCTAAACATTCTTTTGTTGATTGGTTATCTCATACGCTAATGATTTCGTGGCTTCTAAGCTTGGTATATGATGAAGTTGATGATGGTCCTTCATTTGATAGTCAGCCACCTGAACCACCACATCATGATTTTGATGGTAACTTTGAAGAAGTTGACCACAATTTTGAAGATCATTTCGACGATTATGACAATTTTGAAGATCATGTCAATGATGGAAACAATGGTAATGATTAGTTCCTTTTTTAAGAAACTGTAACAACTCCTAAGAAAAATAGATTTAAGTTAAAAGTTTAGCTTAAATCTATTTTTATGGAATTTATTAGGCTAATTTTACACATTTTTAAAGCCCTATTATTTTAATATCTTATATAGTGTTATATGATTTATTGCCTTTTTTGCCTGATTCAAAAAATTTTCTACATCACCTAGCGATTTTAATGTTTGCTCTTTTTTTACCGTGAATTTTCCTTTTTTCTTTTCTTTTTTATCACTTGCTCTAAACAAATTATCCACTTTTCTTCTCCTTCATTAGACTTTTTTTAAAATTTATTATATAATATGATAAAAATTTTTTAAGGTGAATTATGGATATACATTTAAATAATAATGAAAGAATTGATGATTTAGAATTTAATAACTACCAAATTATACAATCCACTTCCGGATTTTGTTTTGGCATAGATGCAGTTTTGCTTTCCAATTTTGCAAAAGAAATTAAAAAAGGAAGTAATATTTTGGATTTATGCACTGGAACAGGAATAATTTCTATTTTACTTGCAGGAAAAACGGAAAACACACACATAACCGCAGTTGAAATTCAAGAAAATGTCGCAAATATGGCTATGAGAAGCGTTTGTTTAAATAATTTAGAAGATAGAATTACAATAATAAATGACGACTTAAAAAATATCCCTTCCCATTTTGAATTAGGCAGTTTTGATGTAATTGTTACAAATCCACCATACAAAAAAGAAAATTCTGGACTTACAAATACAAGCACAGAAAAGCTTATTTCTAGACACGAAATTATGTGTAATTTAGAAGATGTTATTATGGTTTCTAATAAAATGCTAAAAAATAGTGGTAGTTTCTATATGGTACACAGACCAGATAGGCTTGCTGATATTATAGCTTTACTTAGAAAATACAAATTAGAGCCAAAAGTTCTAAGATTTGTTCAGCCTTTTGAAGACAAAGCTCCAAATTTGCTTCTAATAAAAGCAGTTAAAAATTCTAAACCATTTTTAAAGGTTGAGTCTCCTCTTATTGTTTATAATAAGGACAATACCTATACTAACGAAATCTTGAAAATATACGGAAAAATTTAAAGGAGGTCTTATTATGAGTGGAATTTTATATTTAGTTGCAACACCTATTGGAAATTTAGATGATATTACTTTAAGAGCCATAAACACGCTAAAATCAGTCGATTACATTGCAGCAGAAGACACAAGGCATACTCTTAAATTGCTAAATCACTTAAATGTTTCCAAACCACTTATAAGTTGTTATAAAGAAAATGAATTGATAAAAAGTGATGTAATTATATCCAAACTAAAAGATGGCAAAAATATTGCATTAGTTTCAGATGCAGGAACACCAGTAATTTCCGACCCTGGTGAAGAAATTGTACATTGTGCAATTGAAAACAATATAAAAATTGTTCCAATTCCTGGACCTTGTGCTTTAATTACAGGTTTAATTGCCTCTGGAATATCTGCAAAAGAATTTTGCTTTATTGGATTTTTACCAGTAAACAAAACAGAAAAAATAAATAAACTTTCTTCATTATACGATATTGACAAAACACTAATTTTTTACGAAGCTCCTCATAAGCTAATAAACACATTGGAAACAATTTTAGAAGTTCTAGGCAACAGAAAAATAACCTTAGCACGTGAACTAACTAAAATACATGAAGATTTTACATACGGTTATGTTAAAGATATTATTCAAAATATTACTCCAAAAGGAGAATATGTAATAATTGTTGAAGCAAACCAAAATAGTGATAATGATATGATAGAAAAGCTAAATTCCAGTAGTTTAGAAGAGCACTTCGCTTTTTACAAAAACTTAGGCTATCCTAAAAAAGAAATAATTAAAATGATAGCCAAAGATAGAAAATTACCTAAAAACGATATATATCAGCATTTTTTAAATTAAAATAAAAAGCTAAATTGTAAACAATTTAACAATTTAGCTTTTATTTTTATTCTTCTTCTTCTCTGTTGTTCATTGCTTCTTCTATTTTTTTAGAACAATTTAAACATACTAATTTATCTTTATATTCTACTAATTTCTTTGTTCCTCCACAGAATATGCAATTTGGTTGATATTTCTTTAAAATTATAGAAGAACCATCTACATATATTTCAATTGGATCCTTTTCTTGAATTCCTAAATTATTTCTTAATTCTATTGGAATAACTACTCTACCTAGTTCATCTACTTTTCTTACTATACCTGTTGATTTCATTCTTGATTCCTCCTTTTCTACAAAATTCGACATATTACAACATAATATATCACATGTTACCATTTTGGTCAATATTTATTAATAATTTTTCTTTATGGTCCAACTCTTACAACTTTGTTTATTGCCTTGTATGTGTCTCTTGATAATTCGGTTTTGCTTACCATATTTCCGTTCAAATATAAATATTTATATGTTACCGTTTTGCATCCATTTGAGCCATTTTGCTTTACAACCTGTTGACCTGATGCAAGAGACGCATCTGTTATATATTCAGTTTTATATGGTGTGTAGCTTAAAACAACTGGTTCTAATCTAACTTCATATTCGACTTCCTCTTTTATACCATAAATCGACATTTTAGCTACTCCATTTTTAACTTCTGAAACTATTTTAATAGGATATTTCCTATTGTTTACAAATTTAAAATCAATACTACCATACACAACTGTTGCGTCAAGTCCGTTTTTTACGTATCCAGCTGGCATTTGGTGATTTCTTCTTTCTGTTATTTCTAAATTTGCATACAGCACAGCATCATATAATGTTGTAGAAATTTGACATATTCCGCCACCTAATCCATCTGTGACTTTACCACCTGCGAAAATATGAGCTTCTTTATATCCGGCAGCAATAGTTCTTTCTCCTACAACTTTATTATATGAAAATTCCTCTCCCGGTAATAATACTGTTCCATTTATTTTATTTGAGGCTAATAATAAATTATTACTTCTGTTCTTATTGCTAGCATCATATTTTGTACTAAATGATGATAACAAATCAGGAAAAGCTTCTGAGCCTATTTTATTAGTGGTAACCGCTGGTGTAGTATATTTAAGTTTAATTGTATATTCCTCTGCTGGTTCTGCAATTAAAGCCTTAGCTTCGTCTATTGTCATATCAAAGTCTACACCCTCTACATGAGGATATATTGTAAATGGTTCAGTAGTATAATAAGCATCCTTTGGTTCTACATATATTTCACTATGTATTTTTTCAATATCTATTGCATCTGGTTGTTGTACCTCTACTGGTATTATAACCGTATTATCTTCTTCGGTTTCAGACTCTACTGCTTTTAAAATTTTTTCTTTTAGTTCATCCTTTTTAGGAACAACACCTTCTTTTCCAGCTGTTATAATCAATTGTTTGTTTTCAATATAATAACTACTTTGTGTTACTCCTCCTGGTATTTTAGCACTTACATCTTCTGCAATATTTTCCAACAAATCAGGATTATAGCTAAACTCAGGTTCAATATTTACGCCCTTTAACCAGCAATTTAAAATAGCATAATTGTTTTGAAGTATATCTCCACTTCTCCCTATTTGATATGCTTCATTAACAATTTCATCTACATTATATGTTGCATCAATTTGTTTTCCATTTATTGTTTGCGAATACTCGTTATACATAAGTGTAATATCTGTTGCAAATTGGCTTGTAAACACTTCTGTAAGCTTGATTTTCGCATCTTCCTTAGTTAAGCCTTTGAGCGACATTCCTCTTACAGTAACTCCATCTAGTATAGTTATATTATTAAGGTTTACT
Source organism: uncultured Clostridium sp. (assembly GCA_900555835.1). GTDB lineage: Bacteria > Bacillota > Clostridia > TANB77 > CAG-508 > UMGS1864. Next base: position 45,983 of record USMK01000006.1, on the reverse strand, counting down.
AGGGAAAATATAACGGAAAATAATGCCAATATTAAAACCAAAATTCCAATAATTGCACATGCAATTATTCCTTTTTTTCCACTTTTTCTCTCTAAATTTTGTTCATAGTTATTATACTTTTTAGTTTCCTTTTCGTCTACAATTTTCTTAAAATCTTTTTCCTGCTTTTCCTCTGTTTTTTCCTCTTGCTTATCTTCTGGCTTTTTTCTAATTTCTTCTGTATTCTTTGTATTTGAGGTTGCTTCGGATATTTTTTCATTACTTGCTACAATTTGATTATTAAGTGTCGTTGATGCGTTTTCTTCTAGTTTAGATACTTCTTCTGTGTTTTCGACAATTTTCTTCTTTTTTGCCATCGGACTCTCCTTAACTTTTATTTTTTACCCTCAAAAAAGATATTAACACATTTTTACAATTTTTTCAATATTTCGCAGTTAAATATATTTTATTTTTGTATCTTATTTTTATTGTATTCTAAATACAAAATATTATTCTAACTAAAAAACACTTCAAGTACACTTCTTCCCAAAGCATAGGCAATTTTATCCATTATGCAAATAGTAGGATTTTCCCTTGTTCCTCTTTCCAAATGGCTCAAATATCCTATTGATATTCCAGTTTTTGTTGACAATTGTTCAAGGGTCATACCTATTTCTTTTCTAATTTCTTTCATTCTATTATGATACATATTTTTTACCCCTTTCTCGTTGCCTGCTTGACAATATAATATCACATTGCAAATTGACAAGTCAATAGATTTTATTTACTACTAGACAAATTTTAATTTTTTTGATTTTTCTTCCATTTATTTGCTCTCTAATATATTTAAAGTTTTGTTTACTACTAGACAAATGTCGACTTTTTTTGTATAATAGTGTATAATGTATAAAAAATAAATAAAAAGGAGACGAATTTTATGATAGGTGATATGATTGCAAAAATCAGAAAAGAAAAACATATGACAAAAACGGAGCTAGCTAGACGCACCGGAATAAACATCGGACATTTAACACACATTGAAAAAGGAGAGAGAAACCCAAGTCAAAATGCTTTAAAAAACATTTGTAAAGCTCTGGACACCCCATACCAACCATTGATGTACACATATGGCAAAACACTTAGTGAAGAACAAGAAAACTATAATTTTATTGATTATATTGCATACAACAAAGTAATTGCAGTAGATAACATGACATCTTTAATCACATGTCCATCACATGTTCCAAGTTCTGCAATTGCATTGAAAATGCAAGATGATTCAATGGAACCAAGCATAAAAAAAGATTCATATGTTTTTATCGAATTCAACACTTTATTAAATAACAAAGAATTAGGTCTTTTTAACCTAAATGGTGAATTTTTAATAAGAAAATTCCATTCAAGAAATGGACAAATTACATTAAAAGCAGACAATAAATCAGTTTCAGACATAAAAGTAAATAAAAACGACGAATTCTTTATTTTAGGTAAAGTTTTTGTATAATTTTTTGAAGAATATTGTAAAAAATACTTGAATAAATTATTATTTAATAATATAATGATTAGAGCAAAAGATAAATAAGGAGAGATAATTAAAATGGAGTTGTCTAAAAATATATTTTTTAATACTGATAAATTAGTTCCAAACAGTATTGTAAAAATTTCATATATTGGAAGCCTTTTTCAAGATAATTCAAAAGAAGTATATATTCACTATGGATTTGGTTTATTATGGGAAAATGTTTCAGAAGTAAAAATGGTAAAAACAGAACTTGGTTTTCAAGCTGAAATAGAACTTCAAGATTTTGAAAGTTTCAATTTCTGTTTTAGAAATGAAATAAATAAATGGGATAATAATGATGGTAAAAACTACATATTCCCAATAGAAAAAATTAGCACAGCTCTTTCACTAATAGAAGATACTGAAAACAGTAGTCTTTCTGTTCATAAAGGTCTAAGAAAATCATATATTTGGAGCAAAAAAATAAAACTTGCAATATATAAATTAATAGTATATGTTCCAAAACTTATATCTGGAAATTATAGAAGAAAAATAGCAGAATAAAATAACAAAACCTCGTAGCTTAGTTACGAGGTTTATTTTTATCTTTCTTCTTCGTCTTTATCTAAAAATTCATTTATTGGTTTTGTTTCAAAATTCTCTGTTTTATCCATTTGTATTTTTTTGTCATTACTTTTAAGCATTAGTTTTCTCATTTTTGCAATTTCAGATAAAGCCATTTTTCTTTGCTCAGGGGTTACTTGTGAATCAATTTCTTGAATTTGTCTATTTTTTGCTTCTCTTTCTCTTTTTACAGTTTCACGAATTTGGTTCATTAGCTCTGGATTGTCTTTTATTTCTTTACCTATACTCCAATATAAAATATCCTCATTTTGAATTGCAGCTTGTGTTACTACCTCTATATCACTTTTTAATTTTGTATCAGCATAGGTTATAGCTCCACCGCAATTTTTAACAGCAAGTAATACAATTTCCTTATCAGCCTTTAACTCTTTGTCTAAATTTCCTAATGCAATTCCATGATTTTTTACAGCAATTTTAGCAAGTTCCTTATCTCGTTTTAATCGGTCACTTGCATATTGTATAGTGCTTCCTTCTTGCTCAATAGCAGCTTTAACAATTTGTTCATTATCTTGTAAATCTTTTCTAGCATATTGTAAAGCCCATCCCATACTATTTTTTACAGCTTCTTCTACTATTTTAGGGTCATTTCTTAATCGGCTACTTAAATATTGTAATGCATACCCATTTTTCTTTACAGCTAGTTTACCTAATTCTTCATTGTCTCTAAGCTCTACTGGAGCATAAGCTAATGCTTTTCCATCAATCTCAATAAGCTTTTTCATAAAGTTTTCATCTCTTCTTAATTTAAAACCAGTACATTGCAAGTTATTTAAACTCAATTTAGCAGCAGCCAACACAAACTCTGGGTCTTCTCTTAATTTCTGTTCTACTTGAAAAATCTTTATTTTGCCCTCTTCTAGCATTTCTAGTATTTCTTCTTTTTCATTAGTCATTTTTTCTTCCTCCTTTAAAAAAGTTTCTAATGCTATTTAATATTCTTCTAAAAAATCCCTCTTTTTTAATTACTGTTGGAAGCTGAGCTTTTGCTTCTTGCATTTCTTTTTGTTTTTCTTTTATAATATTATCTACATTATATTTTTCTTGTTCTTTTTGTCTTTTAATCTCTAATGCTTTTTTATCCTTTTCAGCTAATCTTTGCTTTTCTTCCTTGCTACACATATAATTTCTGTACATCAAAGATATTATAGCCTTTGCCTCGTCCGATAATCCTTGTTCTGTTAGGGGCAATTTGTCTTTATATTCAAATCTATAATCTTGATTTTTAGTTGTTTTCACAAATTTCCTAAATGATATTGGTATTTTCTCTAATGTAGCTATATCTAAATGATTTATTATCTCGTCAACTTCTGTAAGTGCTTTTGTATATACTTCGTTCATTTGTATCACGTCCTCTTTAATTCACTAGGTAAATTATACTGTTAATTTATTTTTCTGTCAATCAGTTTTTTAAATTATCCAACCACCATCAACTCTAACAGTTTGTCCTGTTATGTAGGTTGATTCTGCTAACCATTTTACAGTTTTAGCAATTTCACTTGGATTTCCAATTCTTCTAAGAGGAATATCATTTTCTATTTCAGTTATATCCTGGTCTGTTAATTCTTTATTCATATCAGTATCTATCATACCTGGTGCAACTGCATTTACACTAATATTAGATAACGCCAATTCCTTTGCCAAAGCCTTTGTCATACCTATTATAGCAGACTTTGTTGCAGAATAATGAACCTCGCAAGAAGCACCTGTAATTCCCCAAATTGAACTAATGTTAATTATACTGCCACTTTTGTAATGGAGCATATTTGTTAATACAGCTTTTGTAGTTAGATATACTGTTTTTAAGTTATTGTTAATCATATTATCCCAATCGTCTTCTTCAATATCAGCAAATGGCTTTATTTGCGAAATTCCAGCATTATTAACCAATACATCTATTTTTCCAAATCTATCCTCAACAAACTTCACCATAGCATCAACTTCTGCTTTTTTAGTCAAATCAACCTGATAGATTTCCACACTTTGTCCAAGTTTTGTTAATTCATCCTTCAAATCCTCTGCTTCCTTGCGCGAAGTTTTATAATTCACAACAACATTATATCCCGCACCAGCAAACTCACAAGCAATAGCTCTCCCAATACCTCTCGCCCCACCAGTAACCACAACAGTTTTCATATTATTGCTTTTATATCCTATATTTACTTCTCGATTTTCTTCCATTATTCAAATTCGCTCCTTTATATGTGCTTGTTAGGGAATGACAGTTTTTGCATTGCATATTATCACCAATAATATAATAATATATTATTTTCTTTTTGTCAATTTGTTTTACTTGTAAAAAAATTAAAAGTCAAGAATTAAGAATATCTTCAAAACTCTTGACTTTTATATGGAGCCGCTAGTCAGACTTGAACTGACGACCTACTGATTCATACCACTACAATTTTCATTGCCATTTTTATGTTTGCGGTCTGGACTTTCTCTTTATCATAGCATATAGCCTTAGATACACCGTATAAAGTCTCTACACTCGGAAATTGCTTTCCTAGCTCGGGATTAGCATATATAAAATACTTAGCCTTCCCCGAATTAGCGGTGTCCACTTTATGAGTTTCCCCATAAAGGTGCAAGATAGTTCAAAATAAACTAAAATGTTTATCTATCCCACAAGTCAGTTGCTCTACCAACTGAGCTACAGCGGCATATTAAATTGGTGACCCCGACGGGAATCGAACCCATGTCTCCGCCGTGAAAGGGCGATGTCTTAACCGCTTGACCACGGGGCCGTATAAAGTTATGGTGAGCCATCGCAGACTCGAACTGCGGACAACTTGATTAAAAGTCAAGTGCTCTACCACCTGAGCTAATGGCCCATAACTGAACGCTCATATATAATACTACATTTTTTTTAACTTGTCAACTATATTTTTTAAAAAAAGTAAATTTTTTTTAGTAAAATGTTATTTTTTTATAGAAAACGTTGATTTCTTTATGCTTGTATCGTATAATTCAATTAGGTTGCAGGCATGAGCTACATAAGGAATATCAATAGATATATTAATTTCAACCTTTAATTTATACTAATGAACAAATAAAATCTTTACCTGCTAAGATTATTGGCAAAATTGTAAAATTAAGGAGGAAGAAATAAAATGAGTGAAAATGATTTAACAGAAAGCAAAAAATTAGTATTATTTGAAAATAACAGAATAAGACGACAATTGTATAATGGAGAATGGAATTATTCAATTATTGACATCGTGTCTATACTAACTGAAAGTAAAAATCCAAACGCATATTGGAGAAAACTAAAACAACGTCTAAATTCCGAAGGAAATGAAAGCGTGACAAATTGTCACAGTTTGAAATTAATGTCTAAGGACGGAAAATTAAGGCAAACAGATTGTGCCAATAGAGAAACTATTTTTAGACTAATACAATCTATTCCTTCTCCAAATGCAGAGCCATTTAAATTGTGGTTCGCAAGATTAGCAGAAGAAAGAATCCAAGAAGTTATAAACCCATCACTAGCAATCGAAAGAGCTAGACAAACATATTTAAAAAAAGGTTATGATGAAGAATGGACTAATACTAGAATAAAAGGTATTGGTGCAAGGAATACTCTTACAAATGAATGGAAAAATAGAGGTGCAGATACAAAAGATTATGCAATCCTTACAGACGAAATTAGTAAAGGAACTTTTGGAATTACAACAAAGCAACATAAAAATATTAAAAAACTAGATAATCAAAGCCTTAGAGACAATATGTCCGCTTTGGAACTTGCTCTTATAACCTTAGCAGAAGTTACTACAACAGAGATACATAAAACAAATGATTCGCAAGGACTATCTCAATTAAAGCAAGATGCTCATGATGGCGGTGACATTGCTTCTATTACAAGGCAAAACATTGAACAAAAAATAGGTAAACCTGTTGTAACAAGCGAAAATGCAAAAAATTTTAGAAAAAATAAAAAAATAAAGCCACCTAAAAACACAAAAAAACTAATTTAATAAAAAAGATAATATTCTCCCCCTACCACAGTTTGTATATTATCTACATCATTAACCGCTTATCTAAGTACCGAAAATTTGTTTAAAAAGGACCTTTTATTATGGCAAGAAAAACTAATTTTAGTGTAAATGGAATATTCCCGTATTATTAGAACGGTTGCTATTCCAGATGTGATAATTGATGTGTTAAAAAAGAGTAATAAATATATGATAAATAAAAAATTAGCCTACTCTAAATCGTTAGAGTAGGCTAATTTTTAGGCTTTTTTATTTTTGGTAGCGAGAAGTGGATTCGAACCACCGACCTGTCGGGTATGAACCGAATGCTCTAGCCAACTGAGCTATCTCGCCATCTCTCAATACTTTATGTATTATACCCATTTTTTATACATTTGTCAAGCAATTTTTTATTTTTTTGTATTTTTTGTTGTCAATTTATCAATTTGTATTGCTTTTTTGTAAAATATAGTGTATAGTCATTACTATCATTTCTATTGCCTTGTTAATCATCATGTGTTTACGACTACATAGGCAATAAAAAATAAACCATTCTGCTTTTGCCCAAGTGGAGATGGTTTATTTTTCACAATCGGCAACACAATTTGTGTTTCTCATTTTCTATTTTCATTATACATACATTTTGCGGAAAAGTCAATTGATAATATTAAAAAAACAGGAAAATTTTCTCGACAAATTTTCCTGTTTTTTTACATTCTTCGTCATTTTTTATGGTTTATATGGTATAATCATTTTGTTTCCCTCTTCTTACATTTTTTTGTGTAAGGGGGTGACTTCCTGTGTCTAAGTTGTATTCGAAATATTTGGAGCTCAAAAATGTAGATTCGGATTTGGTTTATATTTTTAAGGTTGGCATTTTTTATATATGTATTGATGCAGATGCAAGATTTGTTGCTGATAAACTAAATCTTAAAATCACTAATTTGAATGATAGTATTGTTAAATGTGGTTTTCCAACTAACAGTTCTGATAAATATTTTAATTTATTAGAAGAAAAAAACATTGATTTTAAGGTAGTCGATAAGAATTCTTCATTAAACGCTTCTAGTAATGAGCATACTATTATTAATACAATTAAGAAACTAGATTTAAATTCCATAACGCCTATTCAAGCATTGAATATGATAGAAAATTTTAAGAAATTATTATGAAATGTAAAAATAGGTAGAGCAATAGTCTGAAAGAAACTAAACACTTTCATTGCTATGCATGCCTTTGAATTAAGCGAGAAAGGAATGAAATTTATTATGGAAAAAGAACCAGTTCTTATTGTATACAAAAAATACTTAGACTTGCTATATTATTCGTTAGACTTAATTAGGAAATATCCTAAATCTGAACGATTTTCGCTTGTGCAAGAAATTAAACAACACTTGTACTCTGGTTTAAATTTAATTATTTTCGCCCAAAAAGAATTCCACAAGTCTGAAAAGTTAAAATACCTAAACAAACTTGATGTGGTTCTTGTAATTCTAAAAATAAACATTAGATTATCATACAAATACAAATTTATTAGTACACAAAATTACGATACTTGGAGTAAAAAAGTAACTGATGTTTGTAACCTTTTAGGTGGCTGGATAAATTCGTGCCACAAAAAATAAAAAATGTATTTTTAGAAGCTCTAACATTTGAGAAAATGCTTTCTGCTCATGGCAGAGCACGAGTTAACAAAACCAATAAATTAGAAGTTCTTTTATTTGAACTAAATTTAGAAAATAATTTAATCAATTTAATAAACCAAATAAAATCAAACAAATACCACATGGGCAAATATCATTATTTTAAGGTGTATGAGCCAAAAGAGCGAATTATTCAGGCTCTTCCATATATTGATAGAATTGTACATCAATGGTATGTTGAAGAATTTATTAAGCCATATTTTGTACCCAAATTTATAAACACATCTTTTGCCTGTTTATCTGAAAAAGGCACACATAGAGCAGTTTTGCAAGTTCAAAACTATTTGCGTTCCTTTTCCAGAACTAAACAAGATTTTTGGATTTTGAAATGTGATGTTTCTAAATTTTTTTACAATATTAACCCATATATATTGATGAAAATTTTAGAAAAAAGCATTGCAGATAAGTGTTTGCTTTCTTTTACAAAACTTTTGTTGTTCCAAAACAGAACAGAAAATGTTGGTATTCCTATTGGAAATTATACTAGCCAATTTTTTGCAAATATATATTTAAATGAATTAGACCAATATATAAAACGCACATTAAAAATTAAATATTATGTTCGCTATATGGACGATTTTGTTTTATTATTAGATACAAAAGAAGAATGTAAGCTTTTAAAAGAAAAAATCGAAACATTTTTATGGGATAAACTTAGATTAAAATTAAACAACAAATCTAATTATTACCCTTGTAAAATGGGAGCTAATTTTTGTGGATACAGAATATTTTTAACACACAAATTACTTAGAACAAACAGCAAAAAAAAGATTAAAAGAAAAGTAAAATATTGGAACAAGCATTTTAAAAATGGAACTTTAAACACAGACAAAACAATGCTACAACTTAATTCCTGGCTTGGTCATTCTTCACATTGCGATTCATACAAATTGCAGAAAAAAATTATAAATAAATGTGATTTTTTGTTCAATGACAGATTTTTAAGCGAGAACGAAAATTATTTAATAAGTCTAATTGAAAATGAAAATAAGCAAGAAAAAACCAGTAATTAATTTTACTGGTTTTTTCTTCTAAAATACCGGATTTTCGCCATTTTGCTACTAAAACAGTATTTTATATTTATGTGTTTATGGCTAGGCCAAAGGGATTAAACTTCTTGGATACATATCCAAAATTTGAAATGATGTATTTTCAAATTTATACTCGGCATAGCCCATAAGCTATGCCCTGCTGGGACAAGAAGCCTTCTATTCTTCTTTGTGTATCGAAGTGCTAAACCGACGGAACCAAGGCAGCACGGAACGAATTGTTCTCGTTTGGCTCACCTGTCGTGTTGTTCGAAGCGAAAACACCCGCCGCCTCTCCGTCCCCTGCACGACCACCACGTACGAAAAACGGGTAAGTCGAACACGCGAAGTAGCAGTAATCGTTGAACCACGAACGGTCGCTAGCACACCAAACTTCTTTAATAGCATCTCCTGTCTTTCCTACCGTTTTTGCTAATATTCCACTATCTGTTCCTGTTCCATTTTCATAAGCTGTTGCATATTTACTACTTACTGCTCCATTTTTTCCATAAATGATTCCATCTAATTCGATATTTCCATATGATGTTAAATACCCAGAAGTTGATTTTGTATCCCAACTAGCAGTTCTTTCGCATGCTCCTCCATTTATTCCATATATACCATAAATATTTCCTGTGCTACTTTCTAGCTCTCCTACTGTGGCTGTTGTATAGCTAGTTTCGAGTGTTGCTTCATTTCCATTTCTTCCATACTTACTATGTGTTAAATATGCCATTGCTCCCCATTCACTATTTTTTAGCATATGACTTTCATTTTCTCTGTTATAATTATAGCAATTTTTATAACTATTTCCTGTACTTATGCTTCTCCAACAACTTCTATTTGCCTTACTTACTAAAATTATGCTGTCTGATATTACTTTATTTCCCGGTTGTTGAGCTGTTCCTGCTGCATTTTCTGCACTCATTTCATATTTAGCAATCCAAAAACCTGAAAGTTCGCTATCCCATTCTCCATTGTTGTATTCTACATAATTTGCTTGATTTTGTGCTTTACTTCCATTTTTGCTTCCATCCTCAAATGCAGGATGAATTATATATCCTTGGGTATCTGTTGTAATAAATTCTCCATCTATGTTTTTTGTAGTTACATATGTACTTCCATTTAATGTCTTTCCCGACTTTTCTTCTACACTTATAAATTTTACATCTACCGTTCCTGCTACATATGTTCCATTGGCTCCTGGTTTATTTAGTATTTTATACTTAAACCTTGGCACCCAAACCCAGTAACTGCCATCATCTGTTACTCCATTAGCCCATCTACTCGTTTTGGTATCTACCAAATTGTACCCTTCGGTATATTTATACCAATTTTCTTTTTTAAAATTAGGATTTTCACTACCTTTTGAACTTGGATTTCCATTTGCATCTATTTTTGAATAAATAGGTGTTGCTCCTTCTCCTGTTATACTTGCAGTTTGGCCTCCATCTGTGCTCCAATATACTGCAACCATATTTGTTGCCAGAATTGGTTCACACGGTTTCTGGCTTGCCTCCCCTCCTCCTGATAGATTTCCTTCTGCAATTTGTATTTTTACTTCTTCTTTTACCTGTTCTTTTAACATTTCTTTTATTTTATCTGTTAAATCTTCTGAAACTCCATAAAACATATATGTTTTGTCTATACTAAATGTATAAAACTTGCCAGTTTCCTTCACATATACCTCTTCACCACTTCCAACCTTTGCAAATTGTTCTGGTGTATATATTGGCACAACATCTCCTCCATCATACGATTTATATAGTTCCTCTGCTGTTACATCTGAGGTATTATAGCTTTCTTCCACTCTTTTTAGTTCAGCTATTTGTGCTGCTTGCTTATTCGAAACGCCTATATATGCCGTTATTCCCACAATTAGCAAAAATAGACAGGCAACACTTACATATAGTACTAATGCTCCTTTTTCACTTTTCATTTAGTTTCAACTCCTTTACATAATTTTGTGCATCAAAACAAGACATATCTAGCTTAGGTATCCCTAAACTTAAATATGTCTTGTTTGATATATCTATTTTATTTATTTTTTTATTTAATAGAACTGTGTGTGTGTGTGTGTACAGCGCCAAGGCTTTCAGCGATTTTTATATCCATTTCGACTTCTTCTCCTTTGTTTCGTGTTTTTTCTTGAAATCATTTTACCACATATGGTTAACTAAAAGCAAGTGTTTTGTTCAAAAAACAATAATCTAAAAGAAAAAACCAGTAATTGATTTTACTGGTTTTTTCTTCTAGAATACTGGATTTTCGCCATTTTGCTACTAAAACAGTATTTTATATTTATGTGTTTATGGCTAGGCCAAAGGGATTAAACTTCTTGGATACATATCAAAATTTATTGCTTAATAAATTTATACTCGGCAAGGTCCTTGAACCATGCCCATCTGGATGTGAAGTATTTTTTTACTTCACGGTGTATCGAAGTGCCGACCACCAACGCAGGACGGAAACCGTTGTTGTTGTTCGAATTGCCGTTCGTGATATTCGAATAGAACACACCAGCATTAGCGCCATTGTTCACGTTGCCACCACGTTTGACAAAAGGTTTGCACGAATTCAGTTTAAACCCTATTTTGAGGGTAATTTTTAGCTTTTTCAAGCTAAATTTCAGCACAAATTTTAGTCCGTACTATCCAATACAATAGGGAAATATATTGAATAGTTTTTTGGCACAATTTTATGTTTTATACCCGTATTTTAGTGCTTTTATATTTTTCAACTTTGTGCCGAATTAAAGGGGGCCGGTCTCAGGGTATCAAGTGCCGACCACCAACGCAGGACGGAAACCGTTGCTGTCGCTCGAATGGCCGTACGCGATATTCGAATAGAACACACCAGCATCAGCGCCATTGACCACGTCGCCACCACGTTTGACAAAAGGTCCGCACGAATGACCGATTAGGACTAGATCACTGTCCCAAGCTCTTCCATATGTTACTGTTTTTGTATTAGGTTGTTGTGCATCTGTAAACCAGTTCCAGTCATTTTTTCCACTTGAATTAACATATGCTCCATAATATCCGAAACTACTTGCAACCTCATTTACTCCAATCCCTCTGCATGATGCCATCTTGTTATATGTTTCTGCTGTCATTCTTAATCTTGCCGCATTATATTCTGTTGTGTTTTTTGAATTATCCCATAATGCCCATTGTGTTAATGTTGTACTTCCTACTGTTATTGCATTGTTTTTCTCTTCTTCACCAACTTCGTATTTGCACCAATATTTTTGGTTATCTAATAATGTAGCAGTATTAGCTGTTGATGCTGTTTCTGAGAAATATCTTATACTTGAATCTGTTGTGCTTTTTCCATATGCTCCTAAATAATAATTTCCATTATCTAAGTATCCAGCAACTCTTTCCCAAGCTCCACCAGCCATATCATATATTCCATATACATTTCCCGTTGTACTTGCTTTTACTCCTATTTCTGTATTATATGCGTTATTTGCATCATATGCATACACTGTACTTTCATTTGTTTTTGAATATGGTCCTGTTCCTGTATACATATTATAATATCCTATACCGTCTTTCCATATTCCGCAATTATTTGTCATAGGAACATTTCCATATGGGCTATAACATAAATATGCTACAGCTCCCCATTCATCATTTTTTATTAAGTGAGTATCTACTGCGCCACTTGTCCAACCATAATTGGTTGTATCTGTACTCATTTTTCTACTTCTATATTGGCTTTCTCCTATTGATATATCTCTCCAACTTGTTACACTTGGCAATACAGTTACTATCGTATTTGCTGTTGGAGCAGTTGTTTGGCTACTACTTGTTTCACTTCTGTTTCCTACATAGTTTCCATTTTCCACTCCACTTGCCTCAAATTTAGCTATCCATATTCCTGGTAATTCTCTGTCCCATCCGCCTTCTGCATAATTATTTTTACTTCCATTTGTAAATACTGGATGTACTATTTTTGTAGTAGTCTTTCCATCTGCTTCTCTGTTACTTGTTCCTTGCAAGAAACTTACATTTATTTTTTTACCAGCAGAATCAATTTGATAGCTATATCTTGGTATCCACACGAACATTGTTGTAATCTCACTTTGAGCAATTTCTGTTCCTGGTTCTGCATTTTGGTATTTGCTTAAATTTTTACTTTCAACTGTTGCAATATTTGCCCATTGTTTTTTTGTATAATTATACCACTTTTTGCTTTCATCTTTATTAGTGCTATCAGCCTTTTTCCATACTCCGCCATCATAATATACTGGTATCATTCCATCTGTTATAACAGGCTTATTTACTAAACCATCAATATCAAATCCATCCTCTGCACCATAATCACTCAAATAATTTTTAATTTCATCAAGCCTTTTTTGCTCATCATCAGTCGCATTATTATACATTTTAGCAACAGTTTCAGCGTTTTTTATAATGCCATTACTCCCAAGCAAGCTATTCACAGCCACGCCAGCCAAAATCAGCAACACAATAATAGTAATAATCAAAGCCACCAGCGTAATCCCCCTACAATTTCCAACTCTCACGTCAGCATCCTCCTTCTTCATAAGGGACGTTTCCTTTTGAGTCATTTTGACTCATTGGGGACACATCCTCTTGTTTAATTTTAAATTTTTATACAAAGCTAGTTTCTAACTTTCTAGTCTAAAATGCAATATGTAAATTTTACATTTTAGTTTTATATTGCACTTTCAAGCAAACAACCACTAAACTTTTTTACCTGTATCTTAACACACCCCAACCATTGCTGCATTATCCTTCATAGATGTGTCCCAAGTGAGTCAAAATGACTCATTAGGAAACGTCCCCTATGTATGCGGGCAACAAAGCAAGACATATTCGGTCTAGGTATTATCCTAAACTGCAATATGTCTTGCTTGATATATTTATTTCATTTATTTTTTTATTTAGTAAAACAGTGTGTGTGTGTGTGTGTACAGCGCCAAGGCTTTCAGCGATTTTTTTGTTCATTTCGACTCTTTCTCCTTTGTTTCGTGGTTTTTCTTGAAATTATTTTACCACATATGGTTAACTAAAAGCAAGTGTTTTTTGTTTTTTTATTTGCTATTTAATTTCCACATTATCATTGGATGCTCTTTTATTCTTTCTATAATTTCTTTATCTTCAAATAATAATTCTGGCTGATAAATTTCTTTTTGAAATTTATCATAAAAAAGTGTTGTGTTACTATCTACGATTAAAATATCTTTTAAGTATTCTCTCACCGCTTGTTTCATATGTTCTACATTACTTTTCTTTGGATTTCTATCTTTTAATGTTGGTAGCAGTTTTGTTTTAATATCTTGTTTTCTTAATTTTTCAATATTATCAATTTTCATATTTTCAATTTTATAGCCACAAATAGCAATATATTCTAGCAGAAAGCATTGTCTTAATATCATTTTTTCTTCTTTATCAAATAAATCATAATGACTTAATGTATATACATCAAACAAATCTCTGGCTGTTGTTCTATCTAGTAAAGCACATATTTTTGCAGCATATATTTCTATTGGATTTAAGCAATGAATTATTATATCCTTGTCCTTAAATACATCTGTGCTAACTTTTAGCTTTTTCGTTTCTAAAATATGTACTCTATTCATATAGTTTATTTCAATTTTTATATTATCAGTGTTTCCTTTTATATCAACATACTCTGCCACAATTGAATCCAAGGCATACACATTTTTAGATTTTTCCACATTTATTTTATAATTATTAGCATTTAAATATTGAACTAATAAATTATGTATATTTTCTCTTTCTTTTATCATTTCATTTTTTGATACATTTTTAGTAAAATCCAAATCAATGTCAACTGATAATCTAGGGAAATTAAATATTGCAGTATTTATTGCAGTTCCACCTTTTAGGGCTAATAATTTATTTAATTTTTCGTCATTATTTAGCCATTCTAAAATTCTCATTAATCTTTCTATTTTTTCAAGTGTTGATTGTATAAATCCGGTTTCTTTTGAAATGTCTTCTATATATTCTCTATATTTTTTTACCAATATAACCCCTCTCCCTTATTTGTAAATATTTTGGGCACTACTAAATTCCATTCTTTAATATATTTACTTTTCATTCTTTTTGTTTCTTCATTAAAGTATAACTTTTTATTTTCAGAATCTTTCCTACATTCTTCTATTACACTTTGTTCTACTCCATAATTTTCTTTATATAATTCTAGAAAAAATCCTACTTTATTATATAATTTATTAGAATTGTATTTTGCTAAATATTCCAATATTTTATTTCCATCTAGTTTTCCAAACAATTCTAGACACATTATCAATTCCTCGTTTCCTCCTGCTAATTCTGTCTTATCTATGCAATCTATGAAAGTTCTTTCTTTATCCGTTATTCTAACTTTATCGTCTTGTACTATTCCAAAATTGTACTTACTATTTATATATTTATATGAAATTCCTTCAAATTCAAAATTTGTAAATCTTTTTTCAGTGGAAACATACACTTCATAAAACACTTGATTTTTTACTCCATAATATTCTAAGGCAGAATGATATGAAATATAAGCATCATTCTTTATTTTTGAAGCAATCATATACTGGTCCGGAATAGTATTCTTAAACTCTATATTGCATACAACGTATAAATTATGTTTTACTCTTTTTATATATCCAAATAGCAATAAATTTCTTATCATACTCTTAGCGGTATTCATATTTCCAGTTAGTTTATATACATCCTCAACATTAAAAACTTTTAAAGTTAATATTCTCTCATATCTCCTCATTTTCATCACCACGTTTTTTGTATCGAAAAGGTTCTTTTTCACACTCTCCTATTACATTTTAACGCGTTTTTTATTCATTGTCAACGTTTTTTATCGTTTTGTGTATTAAAAGTATGTGTTTTAAAATCTTATTAGTGCAAATTTCGTGATTTTAATTTAATTATTATTTTGAGGATTGAATTACATTTATATCTTCATAATTTATTACTTCCAACAAGTGCTTATAAAAAAAGAAACCAGCTAATTTTATCGCTGATTTCTTTTTCAATTAAATTATTTATTTATCGCAGTTCCATTTACATATAGAGTATATCCGTTTAAGTCTATGTTGCTGTATGTTGTGTCGGTATTTATAATTGTGTTATTGCTTAAATTTATTGTTGCAGTTGTGTTTGTTATATAGAATAAATCTCCATTGGTTGTTGTTATATTGCTGTTTTTTGCTGTAAATATGGCTGTTCCTGTTGAGGCATCCCCACTCATTGATTGGTATAAGAACACATTTTTATTGAATTAACATTGAAAAACATTGAAAACTATAAAAATAATAGTATTTTTAGCTAATTTATGCTATACTTTTGTTAGAGCGTTTTTAGAAAGGAAGTTCAAATATGGCTGATGTAAAGCAACGAATGATAGATATTGTAAACTCTGTTCCAGAAGATTTTTTTGATGGTTTAAAACCAACAGAAATGGTATTTAAACTTATGTTTGAATACATTGATCGATATGGAGAAGATGAAACAACTATCATTCCCGGTACAAACAAGCATTTAACCAAAGAGACTATAAAGGAAATGCTTGAAAATAGAAATCCAAATTAAAAGGAGGTTATTATATATGGATTTTATGAAAAACACTTTAAATCAAGTTAATGTGTCTGAAAATACTTTATATAATATTATTTATGATTTATTTTTCTTTGCCAAACTTAAAGAAAGTGAAGATAATATTAAAAATGGTAAAGTTTGCACATTAGAAGAATTAAGACAACATATTGATAAATTGGAAGCAAAAAATGCAAATAATAATATCAGATGACGTAAAGTCGGCAATTACAGATATATTTAACTATTCTTTTAATATATCAGCAAACTATGCAAATAGAATAGTTAATAAAATCTATGATGCAATTTATGATTTACAAAACTCTCCGTATATTGGTAGATATGTTCGTTACATATTTTGTTCCAGACAAAATTCTAAATTATTCTTTAAGGTTCATGAAAAAAAGCTATTTGAATTTTTTAATCATTTATTTAACTAAATTCTTTTATTATACCCACATATTTATTACTCGCTATTAAAAAATAAGTTATTATAATTGTCTTCTAGGGAAAATGTTTTGTTCATGAATTAAAATTACCCCAAAATAAAAGCTAGAAACATTATTTATGTTTCTAGTTTTATTTTTTACTCTCCTATTTCTCTTTCCATTTGTTTGTTTTTTTCGTTCCTGGTTACGGTTTTTTGTTGTACTTTTGTTTGTTGCATTTTTGATGTTCTTAAACTTGCTCCGTACTTTTTTTGTTCTTCGTGTATTTGTTTTTGAACTTTTTCTAGTTCTTCAACTTGTTTTGCAATTTCTTTTTCTTCTGTGTTGTAATCTGTTCCTAATGCTTTTATTGCATTCCATACACTTTTTAAAATTCCTTCTTTTTTTTCTACCATTTCCATAATTTTCTACTTATTTTAAGTAGTTCACCTCACTTTTTTTACAATATTTTATATATTCATTTCGTATTATTTTTATTCAATTTAAAACAAATCTATATCCATTTTAACATAATATTGTAAAAAATGCAAGTTTTTTAGTTCATATAGTCTCTTAATCTCTTGCTTCTACTTGGATGTCTTAGCTTTCTTAGAGCTTTTGCTTCGATTTGTCTTATTCTTTCTCTGGTTACCATAAATTCTTTACCAACTTCTTCTAGTGTTCTTGCTTTTCCATCTTCTAGTCCAAATCTTAGTTTTAATACTTTGGCTTCTCTTGGTGTTAATGTATTCATTACTTCTTCTAATTGCTCTTTTAGTAAGGTATATGCTGCTGAATCATGTGGAGCTGGTGAATCGTCATCTGGTATAAAGTCTCCTAAATGGCTGTCGTCCTCTTCTCCTATTGGAGTTTCAAGTGATACAGGGTCTTGGGCTATTTTTTGAATTTCTATTACCTTTTCTACTGGCATTTCTAGTTCTTTTGCAATTTCTTCTGGCGTTGGCTCTCTTCCTAATTGTTGTAATAAGTGTCTAGATGTTCTAATTAGTTTGTTAATTGTTTCTACCATATGAACCGGTATTCTTATAGTTCTAGCTTGATCTGCAATAGCTCTTGTTATAGCTTGTCTTATCCACCAAGTTGCATAAGTACTGAACTTAAATCCTTTTGTGTAATCAAATTTTTCTACGGCTTTAATTAGTCCCATGTTTCCCTCTTGAATTAAATCTAGAAATAGCATTCCTCTTCCAACATATTTTTTAGCAATACTTACAACTAATCTTAAATTTGATTCAGCTAGTTTTTGTTTTGCTTCTTCGTCATTTTCTAGAATTCTTTTTGATAATTCTAGTTCTTCTTCATATGTTAATAATGGAATTTTTCCTATTTCTCTTAAATATACTCTTACAGGGTCGTCAGCATTTGGTCCTTCGTAGCTTAGTATATTAGGGTCATCTAATTTTATGTCTTCAACTTCTTCTAAATCTTCTATTTCTGGTTCTATAAAATCGTCTTTTAATACATCTACTCCTAATTCCTCAAAAGCATCAAAAACTTTGTCTATTTGCTCTGGATTTGCATCAACTAATTCGTTTGCAAGCTCTCCATATGTTATTTGTCCCTTTTCTTTTGCTTTATTTAATATTGCTTCTACTCCACTTTTTGTTAATCCTTCTGTGTTTCCTTCATCTGCACCTTTTTCTTCTTCTATTTCTTCTTTTATTTTTTGTAATTTTACATCTTTTTTTGCTTTTGAAACTTCTTTTTTAGATTTTGTTTTTTCTGGTTCAACTTTTGCTACTTCTTTTACTTCTTCATTTTCTTTATTTTCCATTATACCCCTCCATTATCCTCTTTTTAATCTAGCTAAATCTATTATTATTTGACTTAATCTACTTTCTAGCACTTTACCTTCTTCTAGGCTTAAACTCTGACTATCAATTTTTTTTATAATTTGCTCTTTTTCTGTTATCAGCTTATCTTTTTCATATGTTAATAATATGTCAGATATACCCTTGTTTATGTCCGTAATTTCTAAATTTTCAGCCATAATTCCTGTTATATAGCTTACATCTTCTTGATCTAAACTATCTAATATACTATTGATATTACTATTTCCAGATTTATATTCTTCATACAATTTTGATACGATTTTTCTATTTTGTTCATTTTTTATGTCTTCTACAAATATTTTATTGCTTACAGCATTATAAGTTTGCTCTGGGCTATTTATCAATAACCAAATAAGTATTTTTTCCCTTCTTATAGAAGCTGTATCTTGAACTTCTATTTCTTTTGGTTTTATTGGTCTTATAGTTTCTAATGTTTTAGAGCCTTTTGAATTTGCATATTCAAGTTTTTGTATTTGTGCATATATTGCCTCTCTTGAAATATCGTATTCTTCTGATATTTTGTCAATATATACTTCTTGTTCTATTTTACTATTAACTTTCGACAAAATTTTTGCTGTTTCTGTTAGAAATTTTATTTTGTCATTTGTATTTTCAATATTTAAATCCTTTTTTAATATTTTAATTTTAAATTCTACAAGTGAAATAGCTTGATCTAGTAACATACTAAATCTTCCACTACCATATTTAACTACATATTCGTCTGGGTCTTTTGCACCTTCCATTTGCAGAATTCTTATGTCACATCCCATATTGCTTAAAATTTCCATTCCCCTTATGGTTGCGGTTTGTCCTGCTCCATCTGCATCATAGCCAATTATAATTTTTTCACCATATCTTGAAAGAAGCCTTCCTTGTGCCTCTGTTAGAGCAGTTCCAAGTGATGCTACGGCATTATCTATTCCCCTTTGATGTAGCGAAACAGCGTCCATATAGCCTTCTACTATTACTATTTCCTTTTTTTCGCTATTTTTTGCTACATTTAGTCCATATAAATTTCGTCCTTTACTATACACTAAACCTTCTGGTGAATTTATGTATTTAGGTTTAGAATCGTCCAAAACCCTTCCCCCAAAGGCTATTGTTCTGTTTTTTATGTCTTGTATTGGAAACATCAGTCTTTTTCTGAATCTATCCACCATCTGCCCATTTTGATTTTTACATACAAGATTAGACTCAATTAGTTCTTCATCCTTAAAGCCTTGACTACTTAGATATTTATATAATTCGTTATAATTGCAGGCATATCCTATCAAAAATTTTTTTAGTGTTTTATTGTCAAGTTTTCTCTTTTTTACATACTCCTGAGCAGGTTTAGCATTGGGTCCATATAAATTTTGATGGTAAAACAATGCTGTAAGTTCATTTATTTTATATAATCTGCTTTTTAATTCTAATGTTTTATTATCTTCTGAACTATCTAGTTTAGGTAGTGTTATTTTTGCTCTATCTGCAAGTAATTGCAAGGTTTCTACAAAATTTGTGTTTTCAATTTTACTTACAAAATGAATAACATTTCCTCCTGCTCCACATCCAAAGCAATGGAATATTTGCTTGTCCGGAGAAACAGAAAAAGAAGGTGATTTCTCTTTATGGAATGGACACAATCCAAAAAAATTTCGACCACTTCTTTTTAACACTACGTATTGTGATATTACCTCAACTATATCGTTTCTACTTCTTACTTCTTCTATCAAATCATCACTATATCGTGTCATATTTTCTACCTTTCTATATGTTATATTATTCGACAGATAGCGTCAAAATCCTTCTTTATGTTAAGTTTTATTTTTGTTGTAATTTCTATTGCAAAATTAATTATTTTGATATACAATTACTTATATTTGTGGAGGTGTTTGTATGGATGAAAATTTAAACAATGATTTAATTTTAAACCAACTTCAACATCTTTCGTTAGAAGACTTTGATAAGTTAGTCGGTACAATTACAAAAGATGATTTTACAAATTTGAAAGGACTATAATTTATGGATAAATTAAAAAAGATAAATGAATTTCCGAATATATTGGAATATTTCTATTATTTGAAGGACTCATTAGTTGACTTTAATACAAAAAAAAGCAATGCTGTGTCTAATGAATTGAAAAAATTTTATTCAGAGCAAATTGATGCAGTAATTAAAGAGCGTTCTGCAATTCGTGATGTTGTTTTAACTGCAAAAGAACAACTTGTTCACAATATGATGGACAATATTAAGGAAGAACAAGTAGAAAAATTTATTAAATCAAAAAAGAGTGAAAAAGAACGTATTTCAAAGGAAAAAGTTAATTTGGAACTTGATATTGCACTTAGCAAATCTATGATGGATTTCAGCCTAAATGTAATAAACCCAATTGCAAAAGATGCAAAACAATTTGATAGTTCTGATTTTTTTGTATATGCGGAAAGCTATAATAAAAAATATTTAGCAAAAGACGATAATAATAATCTAAAAGAATTTTCTGGAACAGAATTGCTTGCAAAATACTTAAATAATAGTAAGTTATTACAAAAAATTCAAGACAGACATAATTTAAAAATGCAATATTTATTTAATTATGAAGATAAATTAAGAATACAATATCCCGAATATTCTGAAAAGGAAATATACCAAATGGCTAATGACAATTTAATTTCTCATAGCCCAGAATTCTTAAATGAATTAGATAAAAACTATGCATTTTCTAATGAGGATTTTGAAAACTTAGCAAAAGCATATTCAGATTTTAGAATAGATTATAACTATATTGAAAAAGAAGATATAGAAAAAAAAGAAGCAAGACTAAGCAAATTAACTGCTGATTTTGAAAATATCTCTAAAATTCCAGAAGGCAAAGATTTAGAAAGCTATTTACTTGATAAATTCAAGGAACGAGAAAACAAAGAAAAATTAGTTAAAACAGCTGGCGAAATATTAACAAACGATTTAGAAATAAAAAATTATTGTGATAAACACAATTTACTAAATAGTATAACTTTATCGCCTGAAACAAAGGTTGATTACACAGAAGTATTAACAAATCAATATTATTTATTACGTGAAATTAAGGAAGATGAACTTATTGCTTTAAAAAGCAAAGATAGCTTAGCAAAATATGAAGAAGACTTAAACATTCTTTCTCATTCAAAAGCATCACTTGCCAATATTTACACAACAGAAAATGTAATAAACGATATAACAGAAATTGTTGACGATTACAATTCAAACTATATTGTTCCACTTGAACAAACCAAAAATGAATTTGAAGATTTCAAAAACAACAACGAACTTGCTTTAATTCCATATCAAAAAGTAGGTATGCTACAAAAAATAGCCGGATTTTTCAATGGAAGAAATAAAAAGCAAGCTGAATTTGATACTAAATGCCAAATGTATGAAGGTCAAATCAATATTTTAAGACAAAAAGCAGCAATTTGCAGACCAGATTACAGTTTCAGTAACAAAGCACCACTTGCCAAGGAAATTGGCAAAAGCATAAAAGACTATTTTGCAGAACATCCAAATTGTTCAGATATAGCTGCTTCTAGCGAGGTTTTAGAAAAATATCGCATTGATTTAAGCAAAGATATATCTGCATTTAAGGAAACATATAAAAGCAAAATATCAGAATTAGAAAAATGCTCTTCATACAGTGATTTATCAGACTGTGTAGCAGATGCAATAAACTATACTGAAAAAAATATGGAAATAGAAAAAGAAAATCTTCAAAAAACATTAGCACATAAAAATGAACTATGCGAAGAATATAACGCAAACACAAGTATGCCACTATCTTCTGTATCTACACTTGATTATTTAAACAATGTTGAAAACGAATACCAATTGCAACTACAAAAATTAGCAACATATAAAGGCGAAAATGTAGATAGCTTAAAAAGAAAAATAAACATAGAAAATGCACTAAAAACAGATCATAGCTTTATCTCAAAACAAGAACTAGACGAACTAAAAGAAACAGCCCACAAAAAAGCAGAGCAAATTCTAGATAAAGCAGTAAATGCATATGCAAAAATAGTCAAACCAGAGCAAATGCAAGAGGAAAAAAATGAAACCAGCAAGGAAAATATAAAATATAGTGGGAATAAAGATAATAGTGAAATAGATGCACGTTAAAAAAAGTTTTACGGCTATGGCCGTAAAACTTTTTGTTTTTTATTTTTTTGCGTTTACATCTTATACAATCAAATTATACACCCCATTTGTTACCATACACACTACAATTCCACATATTGTTGGTATTAAAAATGCCAGTACAGTCCATTTTAGGCTTTTGGTTTCTTTGTAAATGGTAATTAGTGTTGTACTGCATGGAAAGTGTAGTAGCGAGAATATCATTACATTTATTGCTGTGATTATGGTCCAATTGTGTTGTATTAGGATTTGACCAATGCTTGATATATCTTCTATGTTTATTAGCTCTCCGTTTGCTAGATAGCTCATAAGTATTAGTGGTAGTACAATTTCATTTGCTGGAAGCCCTAGAATGAAAGCTGTTAAAATATATCCATCTAGCCCCATTAGCTGTCCTAATGGATTTAAAAAATTGGCTACATATGTGAGTAGGTTTATATCTCCTATAAATATATTTGACATCAGCCATATTACAATTCCGGCGGGTGCAGCAACAGCTAAGGCTCTGCCTAGTACAAATATGGTTTTATCAAATATTGACCTTGTAATTACCTTTATTATTTGTGGTTTTCTATATGGTGGTAGCTCTAAAACAAATGATGTTGATTCTCCTTTTAATATTGTTTTTGAAAGAATTTTTGAAATAGCTAAACTCATTGCTATACCAAATAGTATAACCAATAAAACAGTTAGTGTAGATACCAATGAAGAATACTTATTTGCTACCAAACTCCCTATAAATATTGAAGATATTGTTATTAGTATTGGAAACCTTCCGTTGCATGGTACAAAACAATTTGTAAGCATTGCAATTATTTTTTCTCTTGTGGAATTTATAATTCTGCATCCGATAATTCCAGCTGCATTACATCCAAACCCCATACACATTGTTAGTGCCTGTTTTCCTGTTGTACCAGCTTTTCTAAATACATTATCCATATTAAATGCAATTCTTGGCAAATATCCTAAGTCTTCTAATAACACAAATAATGGAAAAAATATTGCCATTGGTGGTAGCATTACAGAAATTACCCAAGATGCGGTTCTAAACATTCCAGCCACAAATACTCCACTTACCCAACTCGGTACATTAAACTTTGTACAATATTCCATTAGCTTACTTTCTATTCCGTGTGAAAAAATCTGATAATAATTGGCTAGGATAATTAGCTCCTGTTATTGTAAGCCAAAATATAAGCCCTAAAAACAATATCATTATTGGTATTCCATATAATTTAGAAGTTAGTATTTTATCTATTTTTTTATCTCGTTCATTGTAATTGCTTTTTCTAAGATGCACAACTTCTTTGCAAATTGCTTCTATATCTCGCATTATTGCTCCAACTAAAAGCTCTTCTATTTTTTCTTCTTTTAATTCTCTCTTTGCGACCTTCATATTAGTTTCAGATATTTTCACTCCATATTTTCGAGTTATTTTTTCTGTTATTTTATTGTTTCCTTCTAAAAATTTTATAGCAATCCATCTATCTAATTTTTCGTTTTCTATTTTTATTTGTAGTTCATTTTGAAGCTTTTTTATTGCGTTTTCCACATTTCCTTCATATTTTGTGAATTGTGGTTCTGGTTTTATTTTGCCTGTGCATACATCTTCTATCTTCTGGCACAATTCTTTTAAAGTCTTCTTTCTTCTTGCAATAACACCTGCAACAGGAACACCCAATTTCTGTTCTAGCAATTCTAAATCTATACTTATCCCCTTTTTTGCCGCTTCGTCCAATAGATTTACACAAACAATTACATTATTCTGAATTTCCACAATTTGTTTAACCAAATTCAAATTTCGTTCCAACCTAGTAGCATCAACCACAACAACAATACAATCGCTTTCTTCAAAACAAATATAATTTCGTGCAATTTCCTCTTCTTCCGAATTTGACATAAGCGAATATGTACCGTGGCAAGTCAATTATTTCATATGTATTTTTATTAAACTCATACTCTCCCCTAGCATTAGCAACCGTCTTCCCAGCCCAGTTTCCAGTATGTTGGTGCATCCCAGTCAAACTATTAAAAACCGTACTCTTCCCCACATTAGGGTTACCGTGCCAGCACAATTTTGTACCTTCTATCTAAACAATCCACAAAACTCCACCACCTAAACTAATTTCTTTTATAATATATTCAGCAGGAAGAAATTGTTGCGTTTTGGTAATAAAGTAAAAAAGTATGTAATAGAAATTTTACATACTTTTTTACTTTTAAAAATTATTTATCTTTCTTGCTCTTCTTGATATTCCTTATCTTTTATGTTTTTTTCTTTATTTTTTATTTTTTCTAATTCATTCAATGCCTTTTTTCTTTCAATTGAAGTTACTTGCTCGTCCACCTTTTTTAATTCCATTTTATCTATTGTTTCTCTTTTTTGGTCTAATGACATAATGCTTTTTAATTCATTTAACATTTTTTCAGATGTATACCCTTCTATTTTGAAATCTGGATTTTTTGCACCACCAGCAACTATTAATTCTTCATTTGGGTTAATAAATACTCCTGAGCTTTTGGCATCTATTCTATATTTTTCTACCAATTCTTTTCCATATTCTAAAATAGAATTTGGCAATTTCATTCCTGGTTTACAAGCAATAGCAAATGTTACACCATCCTCTATACCTTCTTTATTGTGATGAGTTGCTGTTGAGGCATAGTATGGAATGCCCATTTCATAGGCAATACTAGAACCTGCCATAATTGTTTCTGGAGCTAATACTATTTTCTCTCCATTTTCTAGGGTATTTGTATACTTATTAATTTTCTCTACTGCATTATCTATAATTTGTTGTTGTTTTTCATGTGCTTCTGTTAATCCAAAGTATTTCAATTCTTTATCTGTTAAACTTTTGTCTAAAAGTTCACGTTCCGCTAATTTAAATGCTTGTTCTCCTGATAAATATCTTACCAATGCTAGCCCACTTCTACTATCTAAGGCACTTATATGAATAGGTTTTGAATCTGCTAATTCATATATTTGTTCTGGTACATATACTCCCATTTTAGCTAAAGCTTGACAAGCTGATTTTACTCCATTTTTAGGATCGCCATCTACAATAATTGTTTCTTGATCGAATTTATTACCTACATGACCACCTGTATCAATATTTAAATATCCCTCTTTAATTCTTCCTGCTGGCACTCTTTCTATATTTAGTTTTTCTTCTTTTTTTAATACTCCAACATCTTTTAATAAACTTTCTACTGCATATATTGAGGACTTGTTGTCTAAATCGTCACCAAAATGAGTTACTACTGTTTTGTTATCTCTTAATTTATTAATAATCTGAATTTTTTCTTTATTTTTTGATGTTTCTATAAATTCAGGTTCTCCCTTTTCGTCCATTTTGAATTCCATATCAATATCTCCATATGTCGTTCCTCTAAATTGCCCATCATTTCCAAACTCCATTATTGAAGTTAAAAAATACTCTTCCTCTCCATATTCATCTAAATCCAGTATATATGAGCTTATTCTTTCATACTCTTTTTCTCCTATCTCTTTTGAGCCCTTTTTCTCTATTGTTACATATTCATTTGAATTTTCATTTTTATTAGTATATCCACTTTCCACAAATCTTTGTATTTCTTCTTCTGAAAATCTACATAAATACGGAATATTTTTCCAATTTTCTTTTACATATTCCAATAATTCTTTTTTATTATTTTTTTCATTTTTCATAATTTACTTTTCTCCTCTTAATATTTTTTTCATTTTATTTATTACTTTTTTCCAAAAACTTTCTTTCTCTATAATTGCAATTGCAACTGTTTCAGTTTTAATATCATTTTTTATTGTTTCAATTTCATTTACTTTAAATTCATTTTTCGTATTATTTTTTTCTTCTTGTACTAGCTGATTTTTTTCTTGTGGACTACATATATAATCTCTATATATTAATGATATTATAGCTTTTGCTTCTTTGCTTAATTCCTGTTCGCATAATGGTTTTTCTTTATTATATTGATATTTATACATCTTGTTCTTTGAGGTTTTTATAAAATTTTTAAATGTTTCTGGTATTTTATTTAGAAGCTTTACATCTAAATAACTCAATACCTCGTCCACTTCTGTTAAAGCTTTTGTATATACTTCATTCATTCGTATTCACCTCCTCATTAGGTTATTTCACTATATTATTGGCTTTTAAAATTACTCTCTTCATAAGGTACTATATGAAAAAAAAGATACAAACCTAGCATTTCATACTAAGTTTATATCTCTTTCCATTTATATTTTATGTTTTTATTTAATAATATAGTGTGTGTGTGTGTACAGCCACAAGGCTTTCAGCTATTATATCTTTAATTTTATTCATTTGTACTCACACTCCTTTTTTTCTATTACTAATAGAATACCATTGTTTAATTTTTTTGTCAATATATTTTATCCTCACTATTTTTATTGCCAATATGATAAAAAGTATTGCTTTTTTGTAAAATATATGATATAGTCCAATATGGAAAATGAGAATAAGCAGAATTGTGTTGCCACCTTTTTACTCTTTGATGTTTACACAATCCTCCACAGCACCTTGTTGTTGTGAGATTGATATTGGAGGTGGTTAATATGGTAGAGATAGAATTATTAAAACTTATCTGGCTACTTTTCTTTGGATTAGTGGCTGTTACCATCATAACTTTTGCCTTGTTAATCATCATTTGTTGGTTACTACATAGGTAATAGAAAATAACCATTCTGCTTTGACGAGGGAATGGTTATTCCAAATTTTCTCGGCAACACAATTTTGTGTTTCTCGTTTTCTACTTTTATTATACAGATTTATTGCGTAAAAGTCAATGTTAAAATAAAAAAATTCTATTAAATTGTATCAAAAAAATACATTCGGATATACTTTTAATATATTAAAATGAAAGGACGATTATATATGGAAATATTTAATAACAATGATTATAAATTTATTAGCGACTTTGTTGAACATAAAATGCCTATTTTAAAAGAAAATCAAAATTTTAAGAAAGACTACCTTAGGCTTTCAGATGCGATGGACGAATTAGAGCCAATTTTGTCTGGACCACAAAAGAAATTATTTAATGAAATTATACAATTATTTTATAAAACCGAAGAATACTACTTTGCATTTAGTTATTCATTGGGAATAAAATATGGAGAAAAATTAAAAAAAATATAACAAAAAAACTTATAAATTTACCCCAAAATTAAATTTATAAGTTTTTATTTTATATAGACAAATAATAATCAATAAAATGCAATATACTATCTTTATCTCGTCTATTTAATTTCTTAAACTTTTCTTCATAAATCGAAACCGAATTTTTAACACTATCGTCCAACAAATCATACAAAATTATATCTGGTGTAATTTTATATGCATTACACAACTTTATTAAAGTATCAATACTCCCCTTTGACATTCCACGCTCAATCTGGCTTATATGCCTTGGCTCCAACCCAGTCAATTCAGCCACTTGATTTTGAGTTAAATTATTTTTATTTCTATATTCTTGACATACCTTACCAATGTGCACGCTCATATTATCTTTATTCATACTCATTCCCACTTTCTTCATTATAATATAATATTTTATAGTAATTTTAGGAATGATTTTATATTTGATTAAAATCAAAATAAAGTTGATTTTTGTGTACAAACTATCATCTAATTATGCATTACACCTATTCCAAAGTCATTTTTTATGATATAATACTTTTACAAGATAAATTGGGGTGATTTTATGGGCTTGAATATGAGTTATGCACAGGGTGTGCAGGCACTTAAAAAGAATAAGATATTTCTTGCGGAGAATATTTTTAAAGAGTTGATTAGCAAGAATTTTAATGATTTAAAATCTAGATTTGCACTTGCTAGTTTGTATTTGAAAATTCATGAACCATATAAAGCAAGGGCTGTTTTTAGTCAAATTATTGAAAATACTTCTAATAGAATTAACTACTCTGTTGAACTTGGCAAGGATTTTATTGATAAGAACAATTTTGAAAAAGCTGCTGATTTATTGGAAAATGCAAACAATTTACTTTCTCCTAATTTAGATGCAAGAAGCTGTTTACTTAAACTATATAAATACACCTATGAAACAAACAAGGTTCCTGCATTAAAAAAAGAAGAAGCTCTTATAAATGATTTAATTTTCAGATACCAATTTTTTATTGGTAATTTACGTACTGGTTTATATAATAAAACCGAAGCCAAACAATACTTCGACGACTTTTTAGCCCCACATCTTCCACATTTAACTAATCATATTAACTACTATGAATTTATAAGAAATAACTTTGAAAATTTAGACTTCACTATTCTTCCAAATGGAAAGCCTCAATTTAAGCAATTAATTTCAGACGACGTAGTTACCAAGCCTCGTCCAAATAAAAAACGTACTGTATATTCTGAGAAATTAAATATATCTAATAGATGTCAATATTTACTAGATAAAAAACCTACAAAAGGTTACAAAGGAATAGATAAATTTACTGGATATTTGATTTTCGAGTACGGAAATCTAGGAGTTTCTGTTTTAGAAAAACTATTCACACATACCAAAAACAACAAAATTAAAGAATCCTCTGAAAACGCAACATATGTGTTTCCAATAGATATGACACTTAATTTATCCAAATACTCAAAATCAGATATCATATCTATGATGAAAACACAACCATATATCCAAAGAGTTGTACATACACCAAACTATTACCAGAACCTAGACAAAAAAATTAAGCAAGTTCAAACCTCCTACTTAGAACACCAACAAAATCAAAAACTAACCAACCAGCAAATCAAAAATTTACACAACTCCATTGACGCCCAAGACTTCGAACGCTAGAATCTCAAACTAAATCAAACCAACAATGGAAAAGGCATTAAACTAACTAAGTGAAAAAACCAAATATAAAATTTAAAAATCGAGTTCGACCTTACGAACTTTCACTAGGCAGGCCAGCCTAGTGTGTATCTCCAAGTAATTCCTGTGCTAAACATAAACGCCTTGGAGAACGGAGACTTTTTAAATTTTATATTTGGTTTTTTCACGGACAAGCACTAACTCTGGCTGCGTTTTTTTCCTGCTCCTGCATCCTACTTTATCCCAATATTCTCAGCTTCCTCACACCTTATTGCAATCACACTCCCCCTTACTTCATAAGCCCTCGGATTTCCTGATGGGCTTTTTAGTATTGGCGTTATTTTAGTATTTTCAACTATTCCCAAATCCATCAATCTTCTTGCAATTGTTTCGTTGCAACATATATTATTTATTCTGGCTTCTTCCCCAAGTTTTAAATCATTTAAATTTTTCATAAGGTCCCCTCCTATTTGTCCCTTATTATATTGTATTTATCTTATGTCAACTTTGTTCATAATGCAAAAAACTATTGATATTTGCTTAATTTTAATATAGAATAGGTTTATTAAAATATTAGAAAGAGGTAGTATTATGGAAAAATTACGTGGATTTGAAATTGCAAAAGGTTTTGAAAATGCTGGAATTAACTTACCAGTTAGAAAAACAAAATGCTCAGCAGGATATGATTTTGAGGCAGCAGAAGATGTTGTAATTCCAAGTTTTAAACCAGGAACAAAACCAGTTCTTGTAAAAACAGGTGTAAAATCATTCTTCCAAGAAGACGAAGTTTTAATTTTAGCAAATAGAAGTTCTAATCCTATGAAAAAAGGTTTAGTCCTTAGCAATAGTATAGGTGTTATTGATTCCGATTATTATGGTAATCCAGATAATGATGGACACATTATGTTTGCTTTTTATAATTTCAGCGATACAGATGTTAAAATTTCAAAAGGTGATACAATCGGTCAGGGTATTTTTAATAAATTTTTAACAACTGACGATGACGCTGCAACCGGTGCGCGCCTAGGAGGTTTTGGTTCTACCAGTAAATAATTTTTGTAAAATTTATGTAAAATTCCCTTTGACTTATGGTTATTTTTGTAGTATAATAATTATAGTGTGATTTATAAAATTTGTACTTTGAAAGGAGCCATAGTTATGTTCAATGTTGGAGATAAAATAGTATACCCAATGCACGGTGCAGGTACTATTGAATCAATTGAAGAAAAAGATATTTTAGGAGAGAAACAATCTTATTACATTTTAAAAATGCCAGGTGAAGTAAAAGTTATGGTACCTACTGCCAAGGCAGAAGATATTGGTGTAAGAAGTGTTATAGATAAAAGTGATGCAAATAAAGTATTCAAAATTTTAGGGAATGACAGCACAGAGATGTCTATGAATTGGAACAAGAGATATAGAGACAATATGGAAAAAATGAAGAGTGGAGATATCTGCGAAGTTGCAGATGTAGTTAGAAATTTAAGCTTTAAGCAAAAGGAAAAAGGATTATCAACTGGCGAAAAGAAAATGTTATTAAATGCTAGACAAATACTTGTTAGTGAATTAGTTTTAGCAGAACATTCTTCACAAGACGAAGTTGAAAATCTATTAGATACTACATTAACAACATCTTTTACAGAATACCAACATAGCGATAAAGCAGATCACAATATTGTTAAAAAATTTATTCCATTTGATGGAACAGTAAATTAGAACTACAAAAAAAGCAAGTTATTGGACTTGCTTTTTTATTGTTTATTTTATTCTTCCTACTAAATCATATTCTTTTGCACTTGTTATAATACCAGTTACAAAATCGCCTATTTTTACGTCTTTATCATTTTTTAAATATACCAACCCATCCATATCTGGTACATCCATTTTGCTTCTTCCTATTATATATTTGTCTGTTATTCTTTCTACTAAAATTTCAAATTCTTTTCCTATATATTTTTTTAGGCACTCTTCTGAAATTCTCTGTTGCAGACTCATAATTTTGTTCCATCTTTGATTTTTTATTTTTGTCGGAATTTGCTCTTTTAATTTTTCTGCTGGCGTTCCATCTTCTTTTGAATATTCAAATACTCCTAATTTATTAAATTTTGTTTTTTCTATAAATTTATATAATTTTTCAAAGTCTTCTTCTGTTTCGCCTGGGAAGCCTACAATTATTGAAGTTCTAAATATTGCATCTGGTATTTCTTTTCTTATTTTTGCTATCAACTCCTCTATTTGCTCTCCTGTGGTTCTTCTGTTCATTCTTTTTAAAACCGTGTTTGAAATATGTTGTATTGGAATATCGAAATATTTGCATATTTTATCATTTTCTTTTACTACTTTTATTAGTTCGTCTGTTACTGTTTCTGGATATGCATATAAAAATCTTATCCATTTGAAGCTTTCAAACTCGCACAATTTTTCTAGTAATTCTGGTAGCATAGATTTTCCATATATGTCCATTCCGTATTTAGTTGTATCTTGTGCTATTACGATTATTTCTTTTATTCCCATTTTATTTAGCTTTTCTGCTTCTTCTAAAATATCTTCCATTTTTCTACTTACATATGCTCCACGAATATATGGAATTGCACAATATGTACACCTATTACTACATCCTTCTGCTATTTTTAGGTAAGCAACTTGTCCACCTGTTGTAATATATCTATTTTCATATTCTAGGTCGAATTTATATAGTTTTTGATTTATCAATTTTCCTATCAAATTACCAAAATCTTTGTATTCGTCTATTGATATGAATAAATCTACTTCTGGCAAGCTTTCTTGCAATTCTTTTTTATATCTTTGAACTAAACAACCTGTGGCTATTAAATATTTGCATTTTCCATTTTCCTTGTACTGAGCCATTTCTAGCATTGTGTTTATTGCCTCTTGTTTTGCACTTTCTATAAATCCACAAGTATTTATTACTATTATTTCGGCTTCTTTTTCGTCATTTACTATTTCTAAATTATTTTCTTTTGCAAGTCCTATCATCATTTCTGTATCTACTAAATTCTTAGAACATCCTAGTGATATGAATCCTATTTTCATTTTTTTCCTCCTAAATAATTATATAAAATAGGCTTTGAAAGTACAAAGCCTATTTTTTACATTAAAGTACAACTTTTACATTGTCAAGGACAATGGCCGGAATTTTCTGCATGCTAAGCAATCTCGCTACTATCAATTCTGTAAAACCACTAAATAAATAATGGCTTTTATTCACAATTAAAGGTCGCTGAAAGTATCCATATTTCTTGTAAAAATCAGCAGTATTTCGGTATTTAGCACCACGTGGCTTTTCTTCAAAAAACAACTCAACAATAACCGTAGAAAGCTTTATATCTGTAAGCCATTCTTCTGGTATGTCATATTGCCGTGTTTTGCGCAAAAGCTCGCGTTCGTCATAAATTTCCCTTTTAAATTTTCTTATCTCTCTTTTATCAGTAAGAGAAGCAAGTTTTTGATACTGTTCACAAGTCAAATTGGATTTGTCGTTATTGCAGTGACCACAAGCAGGAACCATATTATTTGGAATAGTAGGTCCTCCTAAATCCTGTGGGTATAAATGGTCTAATGTAGCCCCCTCATTTTCCAGAGGTTTTCCACAAAAATAGCATTTATCCTTGCCATAGATTGCATATGTTAAAGAATACATTAAATCTTTAAATGGAACTGTTCCATAAATGATTAACTGATTATCCTTTACCTCTGCATAGCCTTTCCGCTGTGTGCCTTCATAATGAAATTTTTCAGGCAATACAATATTCATTGTAATCCCTCCCTACTTTAATATGTATATATGATATTATATTTTGTGCATTATGTCAAGTAAATATCTGATATTGCTTGGTACTACTTATTTTTTGATAAACTCCAAAATTTCTTATTGCATTTTTTGTCAAATTGTAGTAATATATATACAACCTTACGCATAAGAAAGGCTAGCTCTTTCTCAGAGCGGAAAGGAGGCTATTGTTTTGAATAACAGTGATTTGATTTTGCATTTAGTTGAACAATTATTAGCAGAAAAAGAAAAAAATTTTATTTTGAAACATGCACAACAAAAAACGCAAAGTAACAACAAAGCTAAGACTAACCGTAGCAATACATAGTCGATAGAGCAAGTTTCGCAGCTTGCTCTATTTTTATATAAAAAAAGTATGTGTATTCGCAGGTACACATACTTCTATGTTTTGAACAACAGTGATATTCAAAGCTCATTTATTTGTAATATAATAATATCATATTATATTACGTTTGTCAAATCTAAATTGACAAATATTTCTTATCTCTTTATCTTATTAGTTGTAGTCTTATCGAACTCGTTCTCTCTTATAACAATTTGCTTTATGTGCTTGTATGATGGTAGTTCTTTTGTGGCGTTGTTGATGTCTTTTTTTAGGGTTGTTTCTAGGTCTGTTTGGTTCATTTCAGCTGTTTTTTCTGGGTTTAGGTATACTTCTGCACATAGGGATGTTTCTTCGCCGTTTTTGGTTTTAGTTGATTTTACTATTACTTCTTGTACATATGGAATACCTGATATATAGTTTTCTATTTCTTCTGGATATATGTTTTTGCCATTGTTTAGCACTATTACGTTTTTCTTTCTGCCATTTATGACTAATTGTCCTTTTTCGTTTATTCTTCCGTAGTCTTCGGTGTTAAACCAGCCGTCTACTAGGACTTTGGCTGTTTTTTCTGGTTCTTTGTAATAGCCCATCATTACAATGTCGCCTTTTACCCAAATTTCGCCATCTCCTTCTTCGTTTTTATTTCGTATTTCTACTTTGCAACATGGCAATATTACACCTACTGTTGCTGGATCATTATTGTAATTTTTTCTATTTACGCTAACAAGTGGCGAACATTCTGTTATACCATATCCGTTTAATAGCATTATTCCTATATCATTAAAGAATTTGCCTATTTCTGGTCTTATTGGAGCTCCACCTACTACAAGTTGATATAGGTTTCCTCCAAATGCTTGGTGTATTGATTTGAATAGTTGCTTTCTTTTGTCTATTCCTAATTTTCTTAGGAAGTTACTTAGTTTTATTAGGAATTTTAGTCCATTTTCTTTGCCTTCTTTTCTTACTTTGCTCCATATATTTTTGTAAAATACTTCTGTAAAGGCTGGTACTAGGTATATGTAGTCTGGTTTGTATAATTGTAGATTTTTTTGGACATTTTTTAGGCTATCATTTATACAAATTGTTACATGATAGTGAATTCCTACTAAAATGCCAGAAACCGCCTCATATGTGTGATGGTATGGAAGTACTGATAAGCATTTTGTTTCTACATCTGCGACTTGTAAGCCATAATATACACTACTTACTAAATTATGTTCAGATAGCATAACGCCTTTTGCCACACCTGTTGTACCAGATGTGTATACCAACATTCTAAGTTTGTCTGTTCCTTCGCTTTTTAGATTCACATAGTCTTTGTTTCCTGCATCTAATTTTTCTTTTCCTAAGTTTTTGAATTTCTCATATGATAATATATTTCCATTTTCTTCTTCTCTATTTAATCCAATATAATATTTTATATTTGGTAAGTCTTTTTGGAATTGTTCTATGTATTTTTCAAATTTTTCAGAATAAAATAGCACTTCACTATCGCTATTTTTTAGTAAATTTACAATGTCTTTGTATGGCAATTCTTTGTCAATTGGAACAAATACACCATTGGTTTTTAGTACAGTTAAATACACAGTTATCCATTTATAGCTGTTTTCTCCAATTATTGCAATATGATTTTTTAGCATATTTATTGTGGATAATGCTGTTCCTAAGTAGTTTGTATCATTTTGAAATTCTTTGTATGTAATTTTTATTATATTTTCTTTGTTTTTTTCGTTTCTAAATTCAAATGCAATTTTGTCTCCTGCTTGTTTTTCTGCTAGTTGCATCATTTCTCTAATACTATCAAATTTTTGAATTTTGTTAAATTCGTTTACATCTTTTTTCATATAACAAATCTCCTCGTATAAATTGATTTTTTACATAAAGAATTGAATAATTACTAATATTATTGCTCCTGGTATTCCTAAAATTCCTACTAATATTGCTGACCACCATTCTAATGGTAATACAAATACAAATCCTGCGCCAATATAGTTTATGGCAAAAATTATTGCTCCTCCGATTAACCCATTTATTAATAATTTAATTATTATTTTTACTGGTAGAGCTAATACTTTTAATATTATATAAAGTACTAATAAGGCTCCTAAAAATGGTAATACTACTGATAAATCCATTGTTTTTCCTCCTTTTAGATTTTATTACTAAACATATGCTTTCTTGTTAGTTCTAGCAAGTTTAATTTTGTAAATTCTAATATTTGAATTTTTGACCTGTCTTGTTTTATTTCTTTTTTTAGTAATTCTTGTATTTCTTTTTTACTTTCCTCTAATTTCATGTCTATATAGTCTATTATTATTATTCCGTCTATATCTCTTAATCTTAGCTGTTTTGCAATTTCTATTGTTGCTTCTTCGTTTACTTTTAATATAGTTGCTTCTTGATTTTCTTTTCCTGTGTATTTGCCTGAATTTACATCTATTGCAGTTAGTGCCTCGGTTTTATCTATTGTTATAAACCCTCCACATTTTAAGTATACTTTTCTGTGTCCCATTTTTTCGATTTGTGTTTCTAAGCTATATTTATCTAAGGCATTTTCTACTTTTTCTAGCTTGATATTTTTTTCTTGTTTCAAATTTTCTAATATTTTATTTATTGCATTTAATTCTTCTTCGTCGTCTACTGTAATTTTAGATATTTCTTGGCTTAAAGTATCTTTTATTATTTTACTTTCTATGCTTTCTACTTTATATAGCAGTTGTATTTCGTTATTTTCTGTTGCTTGTTTTTTTATTTTGTTCCATTCATTGTTTAAACTGTTTATTTCGTCCTCTATTTCGTTTATATCAACATTTTCTGCTGATGTTCTAATTATTGCTCCTGTGTTTTTAGGCAATAGTTTTTGTACTTCTTCTTTTAGCTTTATTTTTTTTCCTTCATTTTCTATCTTTTTAGATATTGTTATTATATCTGTTTCTGGCATAAATACTATGTATTTTCCAGTTAAACTAATATGCGTGGAAACTCTTGCACCTTTTGATAAACTAGCATCTTTTTTTACCTGTACTATTATATTCATTCCTGGTTTAGCTATTTCCTTTATGTCTTTTATTTGGACCGTTGTTTCTTTGGTTTGGTCTTGTTTTGGCATAAGGTCTTTTACTTGTATGAATGTGTTCTTGCCTTCTCCAATATCCACAAAAGCTGCTTGTATCCCTGGAAGAATATTTCTTATTTTACCTAGATATATGTTTCCTTCTAGTCTTTTATATTCTGATTTTTCTTCATAGTATTCCACAAGTTTTCCATCTTGTAATAGCATTATTCTTTTTAAATTTTCAGTTTTGTTTATTATTATTTCTTGCATTATTTTCAATCCTTAATTATATTTATTCATAGCCACATCTATGTTTTGCTTTAAAATTGTTATAACCGCATCTTTGGCATTTTTTACGCCTTCTTGCAATTTTTCGTATTCGTCTTCTTCTACATGACCTATAACATGTTCTACCAAGTCTGTCTCTGGGGCAGGTTTGCCTACTCCTACTCTTACTCTTGGAAAGTCCTCATTTTTTAGGCAATAAACTACTGATTTTAATCCATTATGAGAGCCAGCACTTCCTTTTCTTTTTATTCTTATATTCCCTGGTTCCAGCTCAATATCATCTGAAATTACTAGAATTTGGCTGTCTTCTAGTTTATAAAATTCTTTAAATTGAACAATGCTTTCTCCACTATTGTTCATAAATGTTTGCGGTTTTAGCAAAATAACCTTTTCGTTTTCAATAATTCCAGAGCCATATAATCCATCAAATTTGTTTCTACTTACTTCTATTTCATATTCTTTTGCAAGTTCGTTTATTACATCAAATCCCATATTATGCCTAGTTCTAGCATAATCTTTTTCAGGATTTCCAAGTCCAACTATTAAATACATTTTTTTACCTCTTTCTACTTCATCTATTTTATATTGTTTTTACCAAATTTGCAAGGAATTTTGTAAAAATTGGGAGTTTTAATATAAGCAAAAAAATACACAGAAAATTTTCTGTGTATTTTTTGTTCAAGTGATTTTCAGTAATTTACTTTTTTGTCTTTCCTCCATCCGTTTTGGTTAATCCACTGGTTCATTTTTTCAATTCCTTCGCGGGAAAATCCGAATTTCACCTGTTGAATTAGTGCCTTTTCATTAAAAGTTGCTTTTTCAGACAATTCAAAAGGATTTATTTCCATTTTCTTAAACTCAAAGCTAAGATATTCTGCAATTTTTTGCAACTCATTCATAGGGCAACTTAAACTTGCAAAATGTCTTCCTTTATCATTGTCCATCTTGCCTCCTGCTTTTTCGAATAATTCGTCATATAACTCAAATCCAACAATTCCCTCATCATAAACAAAGGTTAACTTTGCTTGATTGTCTTGCAGTCTGAGATGAAAGTCTATTCTGTATTCCTCTTTATCTAATAAAGTTTTGTACATTTTAATAACATTATATATTTCCTTTATTATATGACTATTGTTATCACGAACGGCTTCATTCATCCCCCAAAAAAATACTTCATTTTTGATAAGTCTCTCTACAAAGTCATACCATTTAGTATATTTTTGACTTCCGAATTTCTCTAAAAAATTTTTTCCAATAGAATTTCTAGTAATATAAAACAATAACTTCTCTATAATAGGAATTCTATTAGTAATATTTTTTAAAGCTCTAGCCATTCGCACTTCGCCTAATGCAATGTTGACGCTCCTTTTAAAATCAGAATTGCCTTTAAGAGTTTCAATATAACTTTCATTAATTTCTTTTGAGCCTCTGCTTATATCGAAAATAGTCTTATGCCAATTCGGACCAGAATATGGATTTCCTCCTTTTGTCAAGTAAATTTTAACACCTGTTGCTTCATATGCTCCTGTAAGCATTTTAGCAATCATACCCAAATCGGATTCCTCAAATTCCGTTGACAGATATGGTAAATGCCGGCAACATCCACTGGTTACAACGCCATTTTGGTAGCAAAAATTTAATAATTTTTTTAGTTCTAAACTCCCTTCTGACCAAATATCAAATTTTTCCTCCAATTCTGCTTTACTGATTCTGGAAATCACTTCACTCGCAGTGCTGTAAAATGTCATTTTGTCTCATCCTTTCTGCTTACTTATTCTACTAAAACGTAGAATAAACATGTAATAAAGTTTATTAATACATAATTATTATACCATATTATGTATACTTTGGTCAAGTTTTTATATGTAAATTTTGGCTAAAAGTTATATATATCAAAATTTCTCCATATTAAGGCAATTTGATTAATTGAATATTTAACCTATGTTAATATTATTTATACTTCGTTAAATAGTACCGGATTTAATGTCATATCTTCTACTATTTCTTTTTGTTTTTCTCCTTTTTCTAGTCTTTTTGTTATATAATTTTCTACTTCATAATCATCTAAATTTAATATATATGGATTTTCTTCTATTAATATATTTAATGTTTCAAATCCCATTTCTTTTAGTTTTTTTATTAATTTGTTTACATCTGTTGATAGTCTGTCTAAATACATAGCATTACTGCTTATTATATTTCTTATTTGCATTTTATTGCAGTTAATTTTTCTTAATATTTCTATTTTTTCCAATATTTCTTCTTTTTCCATATCAATTATATTTGGGCATAATTCTTTCATTTCTTTAATAGTGGTTTCTCCAATACTTAATTTTTTTAAAATTTCTTCCATCTTATTTTTCCTCTCTTTCTTTTGTAATATCTAGCTTTTCCATTTTCCTAACAATTTTATTTAAAACATAATCTTTCTTTTCTACATCATTTTGCTCGTTTATTGTTTCTTTTCCTAATTCTTGCACACTTTTTTCTTGTTTATACTTTTCATAACTATATTTTTCTAGTAACTGTTCTTTGCTTATACCTAATTTCTTCTCGCTATCGTTATATAATAATTTATTATAATTAGAATTATCAATTATTACGCCTTTTTCCTTCCAAAGCATATATCTAGCATAAGTTAATTGTGTACTTTGTATTAAATTCATTGGTTTTTCTGTAATCATCTCGTGCATACCAATTGAGTTGTAAAACTCTAACTTATCGCTTAAATTTTCTATGCTAGCACTATATATTGTAGGCGTTTTTTTAGTCATTTTCAATATTTCTTCCATAGAATATCCTCTTATGTTCATATTTTTTATTTTTTCTTTTAAACTATCTATGCTATAACCATAGATGCTAGGCAATGTTTTTGTCATTTTTATTATATCACCTTGACTATATCCTAACTTCTTCATTTCTTCTATTTTTTCTTTTATATTTTCTATGCTTAGGCTATAAATACCTGGCAATGTTTTTGTCATTTTCAATATTTCTTCTTTACTGTATCCATAATTTTCAAATAATTCATATATTTGCTTTATATTTTTTATTAATGTTACTATTTTATAAGTTTTCAATGAGTAATTATTTATTATTTTATTATAATCCTCCTCTGTATATCCTAATTTTTTTATTTCGTTCAATGCTTCTTCCATTTAATATTCCTCCTATCTTTTTACAAATAAATTTCTTAGTATATTTATTATTTTTTCATACCATTTTTCCTTTTTTACTATGGTTAACTCTTGTCCTGTTTTATTTAAAACATTTTCGTTATTTGTAGTATTAAAATTTATATTATAATTATTTTTTTCCTTTTTTCTTTCTTCAATTCTTTTCCTATAATTTCTTTCATTTTCTAGAATTATATTCTTTTGATGTGGAGTTGCCCAATAATCTCTAAATAAAATTGCAATAATTGTTTTTGCCTCTTTTGAAACACTTTGTGCTTCTAAGGTTTGGCTTGCATCATATATAAAGTAATAATTCTTATCTTTTTCTTTTTCAAAAAATTTAATATATTCTGTTGGAATTTTGGCATAGTCTTCTTTGGGTATATGATTTAATATCTCAATAACCTCAGAATATGCTCTTTTATCTTTTAATTCCTCCATACCAAATCCTCCAATATTCATTTTATAATTTTTATTTTACTTTTTTATTGTAACATAAAAATTATTCGTTATCAACAATCTTGTCCCCTAAAACACTTTCAGTTCCTGCGTTCGAAAGAAAAATACACAATTTAAATTATGAGATATGTCCCCAGTGAGTCATTTTGCCTCAAAAGGAAACGTCCCCTATGACTCAAATTTTCCCTTTT
This sequence comes from uncultured Clostridium sp., assembly GCA_900555835.1. GTDB lineage: Bacteria > Bacillota > Clostridia > TANB77 > CAG-508 > UMGS1864. The sequence goes on along the minus strand of USMK01000006.1, from coordinate 4,971 downwards.
AATTTTTTGTGAAAATATTGTGATGTTTATTGATTTTTGGCTTGGGTTAATATAGAATATAGTATATATTTTGAAAATTAGTGGTGTTTTATGGGAAATATTAAAAAAGGTAATAAAAAAATTAAAGATATAGAAAAACAATATAAAAAATTAGCTTCTAAAAAGATTTTGATTTTTTGCATTTTGTCAGCTATTTTGCTACTTGCGTTGACTGGTAGGACAGCTTGGATTGTCTTTGTTAAAGGTGCAAGTTATAAAGAGGCAGCATATAATCAGCAAACTTCTAGTAAAGTTATTAGCCCTAAAAGAGGTACAATATATGATTCTACCGGAAAAGCTCTTGCCATAAGTGCTAGTGTTGATACTGTTTCTATTAACCCAAATCTTATTGATAATAAAAACAAGGAGAAAATTGCTAAGGCTCTTAGTGATATTTTCGAACTTGATTATGATTCTGTTTTTGAAAAAGTAAATAGTGCTGCTTCTTTTAAAACTATTGTAAAAAAAGTTGAAAATGACAAAATTCAGGAACTAAAAACTTGGATGAAAGATAATAAGATTACAAGAGGTATTAATATTGATAGTGATTCTAAAAGATATTATCCATACAATAATCTTGCTTCTAGCTTAATCGGATTTTGTGGTACTGATAATCAAGGTTTATATGGAATTGAATACAGTTATGATAATGTCTTAACTGGTATTCCTGGTAGAGTAACCACTTTGAAAGATAGTAAATCTGAGGAAATTCCAGACGAAAACGAAAGCTATATTCCTGCTGAAAATGGTAGTAATTTAATTCTTTCAATAGATTATAATTTACAGTCAATTGCAGAAAAATATCTAAAACAAGCAGTTACAGAAAATGATTGTAGACGTGGTGGAAATATTGTTATGATGGACCCTTCTACTGGGGATATTCTAGCAATGGCAACATATCCAGACTATAATTTAAATACTCCATTTGAGCCATATTCAGACGAACTTTCTGCTATTTGGGATACTTTAAGTTCACAAGAAAAATCTACAAAACTTGGAGAAGTTTATAAAAACAGGGCTGTTTCTGATGGATACGAACCTGGTTCTACTTTTAAAATTTTAACAGCAGCAATTGCATTAGAAGAAAACATTACAGAATCTGACATTGCAGGAGATTTCTATTGTTCAGGTTCTATGCATGTTGGTGATAGAGATATAAATTGTTGGAAGAAAAATGGCGCACATGCAAGCCAAAGTTTAAGACAAGCACTTCAAAATTCTTGCAACCCAGCATTTATGCAATTAGGTGCTAGAATAGGAACTAGAACTTTATATAAATACTATAAAGCTTTTGGATTATTTGATAAATCTGGTGCAAATTTATATGGAGAAGCATCTGGTAATTTCCACAAAGAAGAAGATGTATCTTCTGTTGACTTAGCAGTTATGTCATTTGGCCAGAGAATTACAATTACACCTTTGCAACTTATTTCTGCCGTTTCTGCAATAGTTAATGATGGTGTTTTAATGCAACCAAGAGTTGTTAAACAAATTGTAAATCCAGATACAAATGTTATAACAAATATTGATCCAGTATCAGTAAGACAGGTTGTTTCAAGCGAAACTTCTGCTTCTATAAGAAGTATGCTTCGTTCAGTTGTTACAAATGGAACTGGTAAATATGCAGCAGTTGAAGGATATTCAATTGGTGGAAAAACTGGTACATCTGAGCCAACAGAGAAAAACTCTAATAAGCAAGGTTACACAGCATCATATATTGCAATTGCTCCTGCTGAAAATACACAAGTTGTAACATTAGTTACACTTTACGATCCACAAGGAAGTAGCCACGAAGGAGGGCAAATTGCTGCACCAGTTATTTCGCAAATATTATCAGAAGCACTTCCATATCTAGGAATTCCATCTGATAATGCAACTAAAACAAACGAAGAATCAAATAATGATAATGGAACAACTCTTCCAGATGTAAAAGATAAAACACTTGCACAGGCAAAAGCAATTTTAGAAAATGCTGGATTTAAGGTCAAATCATATGCAGAAGGAGATGACACTATAATAAAAGACCAAATGCCCAAAGCTGGTGCATATTTGCAACAAGGCTCTGTTATTTGCTTATATGACTCAGACGATATAACTAGTCGAACATTAGTTAATATTCCTAACTTGAAAGGATTATCGGTTTCAGAAGCAACCTCTAAACTTCGCTCTGTAAACCTTAATATAAGTATCGAAGGCTCACGGAAAAGTAATTAGCCAGTCACCTTCATATGATACTCAAATAGAAGAAGGCAGTATTATAAAGGTAATTTTAAAAGAGCATATTACAGATGTTCACTAAAACAAAAATAAAGCTGAAATTTATCAGCTTTATTTTTGTTTGTTAGCTATTCGTCATCAGGCATTCTTTCAAAATTTGCGCACTCAACGACAAATGTTTCCAGTATCGGAACATTGAATGTTTCCATGCCTTCTTTGATAAACGCATATTTTTCAATACGTTGAGACCATGTAATTTCTCTCAGGATTTGAGTTTTTCTTCTTTTTTGTGCTTCTTCGCCATACATATATTTAACTGTACGGTCTCTTACTTTTGCACATCCGCCATAGCGATCAGGTTTTGCACTTAAATGTTCACAATTCCTGCATTTGTGTACATCAAGCAAATGTTTAAAAAAGTTCAGTCGAAATCCTTTGGGCAAATCTGCTAAATACAGCTCATTGTCTCTTTTCATTACAATGCCAGGTTTACTTCTAAACCTCTGTCTGATAATCTCGTGTTCATTTGTCTTTTTAAACACAATCTTATCACATTTAACCAGTTCTTTGCTAGTTCTAGTAACGCACTGTCCATTAGCATCACATTCTGACCAAACATTTACCTGAAATAACCGAAGTTCCCACTCAAACGGCGTAATCATTTCTAGGTCTTGTCGTTTTGTTGTCTTAATTAGCATGTTGTAATCCTCCTTAATAGCTTAAATAAAAATAATCCTTAGACATTTCTATTATACCACTTTATGTAAACATAGTCAAATGGTATTTCGCTAAAATTACGCTAAAATCAAATTTAAAGGCTTCTAGCAAATTGCTAGAAGCCTTTGTATTACTTGGTTGCGGGGACAAGACTCGAACTTGTGACCTTTGGGTTATGAGTTTGTTTTACTATTTTTTGTATCTTATTGAAAATCAAAGGTTTCCCTTGTAACAGTAAGATTACAGCAAAGCTTATCTTTGCATAAAAAAGCATTCAAAAACATATTTTTCCATAAGTCGTTCGCCTGGATTTCGCCTAGTCTTTGTGGCAAAATAGTTTCTTTATTCCCTTAATCATATTTAATATAATATTAATCTTTCTTTAAGAAAAAGTCAAGCAAAATCATTCGACATTTTTGGCAAAACATAGGTATTTATAATTCTTATTTAATCTATGCTATTCAAAATTGAATACAAGTCTAAGAATTCAATTTCACTAAAATAGTCATTAGTTTTACACATTTCTTTCTTTGTTTGTTGATAAATTTGCTCGTTAATAATTTTTACAATTTCTTTTTCCATAATATACCCCCATTGACATTTTTCAAATTTGAGTGTATATTATAAGTGTGTTTAGTAATTTTATAATATACACTTAGAGATAGTTTCGATTGCCGTCGAGCTATCTCTTTTTATGTCCTTATTATATTACAATTTTCGACATTGTCAAGAAAAATCGTTCGACAAAATATGGCTCTGGGACTTCCATATTGAATAATATTGTATTTTAATGGCATAATAACAAGCAGAGGTAATTATATGCTTGTTTTTGTCATTAAAAATATTCGTAAGAATAAGAATATTTCTTTATACAAATTAAGTAAATTAACGGGGTTGTCCAGGACCTATTTAAGAAATATAGAAAATAATACTTTGTGCAATCCCACATTGCACTGTCTAGAAACAATTGCAAATGCTTTAAACGTAAGAATTAAGCATTTATTTTATGAATTAAATGAATTAGATAAGTTAAAAGAAGAAATGTATAAAAGAATTGATTTATATGGGATAAATAGTGGAGAAGTTCTTGAAGTATCTCAGACGATAGACCTTTTAATAAACGCAGATTTTACAGAAAGAAATAAAAACGAAGAACAGTAAACATTATAAATATATCACTCATATAATATTACAAATATTTTGGTGTTTTTTATGAAAAAATATTGATTTTTTACAAATTTAATGATATTTATATTGTACAATAGTAATCGAATTGATATTATGTAAATTTTGTGTTATAATAATATTACTAATAGATATTTAAAAATAGTATTAGTTTTGATTTTTTGAGAATAATATTAGATGGGAGGTATGAAAAATGATTAATAATCTTTATAAATCTAAGGCATCAGCACTTGTAGAAAGAGCCAAAGAAAAGGGATTGATAAAACATTATGCTGATTTTTGCAAAACACCTACTAGCAAAGCATTATCTCTATCAAAAGACGAAGTCATTTATTATACTTCAAATAAAGGAGAGACTAAATAAAATGAAACGTTTCAATATTGGAGATATCGTTTTTGTATCAAATTACGAATATAAAAGTGGAGATGTTGGTCAAAATCATAGTTTTGTAATAATTGATGATGGACAAGCAGTAGATATCAATTATTTTGGATTTTTATTATCTTCTAAAATAAATAAAGCTACATATCCATATAATGAAAAATTAGAAAAGAACAATACAAATAATTTGCATAAAGATAGCATAGTTAAATGTGATGACTTAATTGAAATTACAGATAACGAAATACAATTTAAAATTGGTGTTGTTTCACAAGAGGATTTAGAACGTTTTATTGATACATATTCTAAATATTTAGATAATTTTTTTCAAGCATAAAAAAAATGGGCTAGTCATAAAACTAGCCCTTTTTTTTACTTTACATATGTATTTCCATTATACTTTGCAGCAATCCATCCACTAGGAATTCTTA
>USMK01000005.1 GCA_900555835.1 uncultured Clostridium sp. | reverse complement strand
TACAATATCAGAGGTTGCAAGTAATATAAAAATACACCATACAACTGAATCTATTGAGATGGAGGATATTCCAACACATGCAATTAAAACAAAAAAAGATTCTTCTATGGTGGTAGGATTTAATTTATTAAAAGAAGGAAAGGGAGATGCCTTTGTTTCTGCTGGTAATTCTGGCGCATTGCTTACAGGTGCAACTTTATTGGTTGGCAGAATAAAGGGAATAGATAGACCAGCTATTGCTCCAATGCTTCCAGCTTATAAAAAAGGCTTAATGTTAATTGATGCAGGTGCTAATACAAATTGCAAGCCACTTAATTTGTTGCAATTTGCACAAATGGCTAATTGTTATTTGAAAAATACATATAAAATAGAAAAGCCCGCAATTGGATTATTAAATATTGGAACAGAAGAAACAAAAGGTAATGAACTTACAAAAGAAACATATAAATTATTAAAAGAGAAATCACAAGAGCTAGGAATAAATTTTGTAGGTAATGTAGAAGGAAGAGATGCTTTTTCAGGTGAAATAGATGCCTTAGTAACAGACGGATTTACAGGAAATGTATTTCTAAAAACAGTAGAAGGAATGGGCAAACTTATAAAGAAAACCCTAACAGAAAGCTTAACAGGAACTACTTTATCAAAAATAGCAGCAATTCCAGCACTTCCGGGAATAAATAGATTTAAGAAAACTATGGATTACAGAGAATACGGTGGAGCATTATTCTTGGGTGTAAAAAAACCAGTTGTAAAAGCTCATGGAAGTAGTGATGAAATGCTATTCCACTATACAATAAAACAAGCTGCACAATTTGCAAAAAATGGTTCAGTTGATATGATGATAAAAGAATTTGAAAAAAACTAAAATAGTTATTAAAATTGCTTGACAATTCAGTCAAACTATATTATATATATGAATGAAACAAAGAGAAGAATAAAAGGAGGTGTTCTTAGTAAAATGGAGACAGAAGAAATATTCGAAAAAGTAAAAGGAATAATAGTAGAACAATTAGGAGTTGCAGAAACAGCCGTTAATATGGAAGCATCTTTCATAGACGACTTAGGAGCAGACTCACTAGATATAGTTGAACTAATAATGGCATTAGAAGAAGCATTCGATATAGAAATACCAGATGCTGATGCTGAAAAAGTTGTAACTGTAGGAGATGTAGTAGAATACATAAAAGAAAACGCATAATTAAATATAATATTATGTTCAAGGTATAGTTTTTCTATACCTTATTTTTTTTATATTTTTATTTATATTTTCTACAAAACAATTGCAAAAAACAATAACTAATTGTATAATAAAATCAGTGAGGTAGATTTATATGAAAAATAAAATTATATATATATTAGGAATATTTATTATAATTCTTAGCATGCTTGCTACAAATAGCTTTGCAGTTACACCATTTGGGTTAGTTTATGGAGTAATGCAATCTAGTAAATATGCATTGGGGAATTCTGAGAATACAAAGACATTATCTGTGGAAGTATCACAAGATGCAACAAATCCTAAAAAAATAAATATAACAGCACAAGATACTACTTATAAGATTTCTACAATTAAGTGGATTGAGGCAGATGTAGGAACTGAAGATGTTGCAATATTTGATACAGATAATGTTAACACACTTCAAATAGAAGCTAACCAAAGTACAATTACAACATCTTTTGAAGTTGAAAATTATAGCAAATATACTATATACACAAAAAATAGTCATGGGGATTATTTTTTAAGTAGAATAACACTTAGAAGTAATGGAGTACCAACAATCTCTGTTACAAAGGATGAAAATAACAAAAGACATGTCACATTAGTTATAGATGCAAATAGTGATGATACAATAACTAGTTTAAAAGTAGCAAAAGTTGATACAATAAAAGACGAAGTTGATTTTGATACACAAGGAAAAGCAATAGCAATAACAGAAGGAAAAACTGTAACAGTAGATTATACTTTTGAAGAAGATGGAATATATAGACTTCAAGCAAAAGATAGCTCAGGAAATTCTGTAATACAAACTGTTTATGCATATAAAGAATTTCCAGTAAAATTAGAAACAACAATATCAGATAAAACAATAAATATAACAGCTAGTGCAACACTTTCTAATGTAAATTCAATTGTTGTAAAAAATGATGCAACATCAGAAGAAGAAACAGTAGGAATAACACCAGCCAAAATTATAATTACTGAATATGAAGTACCAAACTATGGTTCTTATACAATAACTGTTAAAGATGAACTAGGATTTTCAAAAGAAATGCAAATTATTTTAAAAGAGCAACAAGAACAGGCCCCAGTTACTACAATTGTATATGACCCAATAACCAAAACGAACGGAGCTGTAAAAGTAACAGTAACTTTTGATAAAGAGGGAGTTACAATAACAAATAATGAAGGAAAAAATACATATACCTTTGTAAAAAATGGTGGATTCGACTTTGAATATAAAACAGCAGGAGGTTTAACAGGAAAAGTATCAACTTCTGTTGACTGGATAGATCCTGTAAATATAGAAAAAGAATATACTGTATTTACAAATGAAAATGTAAATTATTTAAGAAAAATACCAGTATCAACAACAGTAGAGAATTTAATAAAGAATATAAATATAATAGATGCAGAATATAAAATAACCGATAATTTGGAAAATACAATAAACAAAGACGCAAAGCTTGCAACATCAATGAAACTAAAAATGGATAAAGAATATACAATAGTAGTAACAGGAGACATAAACGGAGATGGAAGCATGAGTGCAACAGATGTATCACAACTAAAATTACACCTAGTAGATGCAACTCCACTTACCGGAGCAAGCTTTTACGCAGCTGATATGAACATGGACAATGATTTAACATTAACAGATTTATCACAATTAAAAACCAAATTGATAGAAGTGTAATTATAATATGATAAAATAAATTAACTGTGTAGAGGAGGGAAAGTCATGCATAAATTCCAAAAGCTAGAAGAAGATATTGGATATAAATTTAATGATGTTTTGTTATTAAATAAAGCATTTACTCATCGTTCATATGCGTATGAAAATAAGGTTGAGAGTAACGAAAAGTTGGAATTTTTAGGTGATGCAATTTTAGAAGTAACAATAAGTAAATACTTATATAAAAATTACCAAAAGTTAAAAGAAGGAGAAATGACCAAAGTTAGAGCAACTGTTGTTTGTGAACAAAGTTTATATGAAGTAGCAAAAAAGCATAATTTTAGTGATTTTTTAAATCTGGGAAAAAGTGAACTTGCTAATAATGGAAAAGAGAGAATTGCAATATTAGCAGATAGTGTAGAAGCTGTTATTGCAGCAATTTACTTGGATTCAAATATGGAAAATGCAGAGAAGTTTATATTAACTAATTTGACAGATGCTGTTGAAATTGCAAGTAAGCACGTAGGAATGAAAGATTATAAAACTGTATTACAAGAAAAATTACAAGCAAAAGGTTCGGTTCATATTGAATATTTAACAATAGACGAAAAAGGTCCAGACCATGCTAAAATATTTACAGTAGAACTTAAAGTAAATGGACAAGTAGAAACATATGGTACTGGAAAATCAAAGAAAGAAGCGGAAATGCAAGCAGCTAAAAAAGCATTGGGGATGTAAGGAGGAAGCGTATGCAAAGCCAATATATAATACCAATTTTTGTACCACATTTGGGTTGTCCAAACGATTGTGTATTTTGCAATCAAAGAAGCATTAGTGGGCAAAAAAAACAAGTCACAGGAGCAGAAGTAAAACAAACTATAAAAGAGTATTTAGAAACTTTCAAAAATGAAGATGCACATAAAGAAGTTGCTTTTTTCGGAGGCAGTTTTACAGGAATAGAGCCAGAAAAGCAAGAAGAATTACTACAAGCAGCATATGAATATGTTGAAAATGGCGAAATAGACAGCATAAGAGTGTCTACAAGACCAGATTATATTGACAAAACAATATTAAAAAGACTAAAAAAATACAAAGTAAAAACAATAGAGCTAGGAGTGCAATCAAGCAATGACTATATATTAAAACAAGCAAAAAGAGGACATACTTTTGAAGATGTGAAAAAGGCCTCTAAACTAATTAGAAGATATGGTTTTGATTTAGGACATCAAATGATGGTTGGACTTCCAGAAAGTACTAGAATTGACGAATTAAATACTGCAAAAGATTTGGCTAAATTAAAACCAAAAATGATAAGAATTTATCCAGTATTAGTTATAAAAAACACAGAATTGGCTAGAATGTACCAAAACGGAGAATATGAACCAGTTACATTAGAACAAGCAATAGAAACCTGCAAAGAACTATACTATTTTTTTGAAAAGAAACATATTACAATAATTAGAATGGGATTACAAAACACAGATTTAATATCAAACCCAGATAACTTAGAAAGCGAAGTTTTAGCCGGCCCTTACCACGAAGCTTTTGGACAACTTGTGGAATCTAGAATATGGTATGATAGCATTGTAAACAAAATAAAACAATTTAATGTAAAAGTAAAAGAAGTAGAAATAGAGCTAAATCCAAGAGATGTTAATCATGTAATTGGCCACAAAAAAGAGAATATAAACAAATTAAAAGAATTTTACGAAGTAGATGTTAAAATTATTCAAAACGAAAAGAAAATACCTGGAAAATTTGATGTAAGAATTTTAAAAACATTTTCAGATTTTTATGAAGATAATGTTAAAATGGCCAGAAAATAAAGAATAAAAAGCACAAAAAGTAATCATACTAAATGTATGGTTACTTTTTTAAAGAAAAATTTAATAACAGGAGTTAATTTAATATTAGGATGTGCCCTAATGGGATTTTCAACAGGTCAATTTTTATTGCCAAATCAATTATCAACAGGTGGATTTTCTGGAATTGCAACAATATTGTACTATTTGCTTAATATAAATATGGGATTAAGTACAATATTATTAAATATACCATTTTTGATTTTGGCATATATAAAATTGGGAAAAAGCTTTATAATAAGGGCAATATCAGGAACACTATTATTAGCCTTCTTTTTAAGCATATTTGAAAACTTAGGACCATTAACAGAAGATAGGTTTTTAGGCTGTGTTTATGGTGGAATAATAATGGGGTTAGGAACAGCGTTTGTACTTAGAGCAGAAGCTTCAACAGGTGGAAGCGATTTAATAATGAGTGTTGTAAGGAAATATAAGCCTACGGTAAGGTCTAGTACAGTAATTGTTGTGATAGATACAATAATTGTAACTCTAAATGTTATATTTTTTAGAACAATAGAAATAGGGTTATATTCAGCACTTGCGATTTATATTATGGGAAAAATAATTGATATAGTATTTGAAGGAATAAATTTCTCAAAAATGATGATAATTGTATCAGAAAAATATCAGGAAATATCAGATGTGATTAGCCATGAAGCAAAAAGGGGAATAACTGCACTATATGGAAAAGGAATGTATACAAGAAGTGAAAAAACAATTTTACTTTGTGTAACATCAAGAGGAGAAGTGGCTAAAATAAGGAAAGTGATTGAAAAAATAGATCCAGAGGTATTTTTGATTATAACAAATGCAAGAGAAGTATTTGGAAAAGGATTTAAACAGGATAAATAAAAAAGCACAAGATTGCAATTATGCAATCTTGTGTTTGTTGATTGAGGTCTCTCTTGTTTTTTAACATTGAATTGCCAACCTCGCTAACGATAATGCTGCATCAAGGTTTTTAGCTGTTGCTATAAACCTATCGTTGTGACAGAACATAGCAGAAGGTATTTTTGTAACTTTTGCTAAATCATTACCAGTTAGACCGCCCCATTGATAGGGAAAAGGCTTTTTAGAATACCTAGAACCAAGTCGTTTAGGTACTGCGAGAATACTATATCCGTTATTCCTACTTGAAGGAAAAACAACATATAAGATATTTCGAGCCTTTGGATTGGCTGATGTGAAAAGAGCATCTTTCCACGGTACATACGAAGGTAGAACCATAATCTCATTCTGACTGCGACTAATGGCAGCTTCAACAATGTCTTTTGCTTTTAACTTCGCAATAGCAGATAGCACAACATTTCGAAAAATTGCATCCGCAAATTTTAGTGCTTGTAGAAAGCACTCATTTTCCCAATCCAGATTATTTCCTGGGTTTGGTAACATAAATGTTGAGATCATCCCTGGAATTCCCATTACAGGAACTGTTGTTGTGCCTTTTTGTAACTGACCATTGTCAGCAGCATCAATTCCCTGTACGAACTCCTTATCGAGCATTTCTTGTAGCAAAATAGCGTCTTTGTGATTACAAGAAAAGCCTTCTTCTAGGGCTCTGGTACCAAAAGAACGCCAGATTAGTCCAAAAGAAGAATAACGGATGCCATTTTCACGCATCCCGTTACCACCTGGTTGGTGGTGGTCAAAAACTCCTCCACCAATATCATAAATGATAGGTTGAAATACGCTATGGCTCTTTTTGGGAACTTCTTCTAACGAAATTCTTGCTAAAACAACGGTTTTAAGTATATACATAATTACTATTGTAGCAAAAATTTCATCAGCATGGAAGCATCCCCGATGCGTAATGGCGTTTGCCTTTTTCACATCATTGGTAAGTTCAATGTTTTTAAAACTTAACATTTTCAACATCTCCTTCTCGCTGCTAAAATAAAATTGAATATCTTGAAGGGAATAAACAAAATCTAATATTATTGTATCAAATTTTCCTAAAAATGTCAATTATGTAAATCATTTTTTGAAAGAAAATTATTTCTGCAAAGTTAATATAAAGGATGAATTTTGCAAATATTTTCCACAATTTGTTTATATTCTGTGGATTTGTTTTCTGGAAGTTTGCATTTTAAATCAATTACTTCTGCTATGATTTGGGCAATTTCTTTAATATCACTGGAAGTGAATCCACGAGTAGTAATTGCAGGTGTTCCAAGTCGTAGACCAGATGTAATCTTTTTAGGTGTTTCGTCAAATGCAATTGCATTTTTATTTGCTGTTATTCCAATTAAATCCAAAGTATCTGCAAGTTCTTTTCCACTTATACCATATGGACGTAAATCAAGAAGAACCATATGGTTATCAGTTCCATTTGTTAGAACATTGATATTTAGGTCTATCAAAGTTTCTGCTAAAATTTTTGCATTTGCTATTACTTGTTTTTGATATTCTTTAAATTCGGGTGATAATGCCTCTTTAAAGCAAACTGCTTTTCCAGCAATAATGTGTTCTAATGGACCACCTTGCATTTTAGGGAAAACAGCAGAATCTATTTTAGAAGCCCATTCTTTTTTGCATAAAATAGTTCCTCCACGAGGTCCACGCATGGTTTTATGAGTAGTAAAAGTAACAAAATCAGCATATGGAACAGGAGACATATGTAGCCCCGCTGCTACAAGCCCTGCTATATGAGCCATATCGACCATAAGTAGAGCATTTACTTTATCTGCAATTTCTCTAAATTTAGAAAAATCAATATTGCGAGGGTATGCAGAAGCCCCTGCTATAATTAACTTTGGTTTTATTTCTAGTGCTAATTCTAGGATTTTATCATAATCTAATAAATAGTTTTCCTTATCAACATCATAATAATACGCATTATAAAATTTAGACCAACCTGTTGCTTTTGACATATGCGAAATATGTCCACCAGAGTTTAAAGACATAGCCAAAACCGTGTCTCCTGGGTTTAAAGCAGCTAAATATACAATTTCATTTGCACTAGCACCAGAATGAGGTTGAACATTTGCGTGTTCAGCTCCAAAAAGCTTGCAAACTCTTTGAATAGCCAAATTCTCAACAGTATCAACATTAGTGCAACCACAATAATATCTATTTCCGAGGGTATCCTTCTGCGTATTTATTTGTAAAATAACTGCCCATTGCTTGCATTACAGCTTCACTTGTAAAGTTTTCAGAAGCTATCATTTCAATACAAGAATTTTGTCTATTTTTTTCAGCCATTAAAGCATTATATACATCAATATCTTCTTTTTTTAATTCGTCAAAACTTAACATATATACCTCCTAATTTTTGTTCAATTTTGCTATGTAATACCTAATATCTAGGTAAGTAACCTCATTTGGTAAAACTTCTTTTATAGCTTTTAATTTTTCTGTTCCTACTTTTTTAATTGTTTCATAAATATCATTTTCATATTGTGTTTGAATTTCCTTTTCCAAATCAATAGCCATATCAAGTTCAAAGCATTTAACTAAATGCCCTTCAATAGTTTGTCTAGTTAAATTTCTAATTTTAGCAATTTCTTCAATTGTTTTTCCCTCATTATATAAATCATATGAAACTATTTTTGTATCTATTTTGGGTATTAAAATTTTAGTTGAAGCCAAAATTTTGGTGGCAGGCACATCATGTAAAGTATGGTTTTCAGCATAAGATTTGATTGTTTCAATAAAATATGAACCATATTTTTCAAGTTTATTTGCTCCAACACCACTAATGTTGCTAAATGCATCCTCAGTTTGAGGATAATATGTGCACATCTCTTTTAATGAAGTATCAGCAAATACTACAAAAGGAGGAACATTAAGGCTATCAGCAATATTATGTCTGAGAGTTTTTAGTATCTCAAACAACTCTGTATCGTAATTTGTTAAAATCTTATCTTTATTAGCAGTTTTCTCAATTTTGCGTTTTATTGTAACAGGCTTATTTTTAAATAAAACATCATTTGCCTTATCTTCAAGAACCAAAATAGGGTATTTATCTCCAACAGATTTAATATATCCTTCTGAAATAAGAAAAGATATAATATCTTTTAAAGTATCTTTGCTGTAATCACTCATAATTCCATATGTAGAAAGATTATTAAACCCCAATTGGAGTATTTTAGAAGATTTAGAGCCTCTTAAAACATCAGCAACAACGCCAGAACCAAAACGTTCGCCCATTCTTTTTATACAAGATAATATTTTTTGGGAATCTAGTGTTATATCAGTAATTTGAGTTTCGCTATTGCAATTACTACAATATGAACAATTGTCGAAACTTGGTGTCTCTCCAAAATATTCTAATATGTATTTTCTAAGGCATTTGTCGGTATTACAGTAGTCTACAATATCGTTCAATTTGCAATACTCAATAGAATGATTACCAGGTGTTTGCTCAATTAAAAATTTATTTTTAACAATATCTGCCCTAGAAAAAAGCAAAATACATTCAGCATAATCGCCATCACGTCCACTACGGCCGGCTTCTTGGTAATAGCTTTCTAAATCTTTTGGCATATTGTAATGTATAACATATCTAACATTAGACTTATCAATTCCCATACCAAAGGCATTTGTTGCAACCATTATATTGGTTTTATCATAAACAAAGTCATACTGATTTTGAGCTCTATCCTTATCGCTCATACCACCATGATAATGCGAAACTGCAAATCCTTCGTCTAATAAGTCGTTATATAAAGAATCTACAATTTTTCTAGTTAAACAATAAATAATACCAGACCTGTTTTTATTAACTTCGTTTTTTAAATAATTTAAAACAAAATCTTTTTTATTCTCTGGGGTTTGGACTGAAAATAGAAGATTTGCTCTATCAAAACCAGTTGTAAGTGTAAATGGATTTGATAATTTTAGCAGGTTTATAATATCTTGTTTTACAATTTCAGTAGCAGTTGCAGTAAAAGCAGTAATAACAGGTCTCTTAGACAAACTTGCAACCACTTTTGAAATATCTAAATAGCTTTGCCTAAAATCGTGTCCCCATTGAGATACACAATGTGCTTCGTCAATTGCTATCATTGAAATATTTAAGGTGTTCAAAAGAGCAATAAAGCTTTCAGATGCAAGTCTTTCTGGTGCAATGTATATTATTTTATACATTCCATGTTTAGCATTTTCAATTGTTTGAATATAGTCACGAGTAGACAAAGTGCTATTTATATAAGTTGCAGAAATTCCAACAGAAGATAAACTGTCGACTTGGTCTTTCATAAGTGAAATAAGAGGAGAAATAACAATTGTTATTCCATCAAAATACATGGCAGGAATCTGATAGCAAATAGACTTTCCGGCACCAGTAGGCATAACGCCCAAACAGTCCTCGCCATTTACAATATGCTTAATAATATCCTCCTGTCCGGTTTCTAAAACTATCATATCCAAAATGTTTCTTTAATAATTCATAAATACTCTCCATAAAAAAATCCTTCCTAAGCCCCCAATAATTAGTACCAACATTATACACTGAAATTTAGCAAAAGTAAATACATCATAGGGGACGTTTCCTTTTGATGCATTTTGACTCATTGGGGACACATCTTACCTTGGGAGGAGTGTGGTAAATTTTAGATACACTAAACCTGATTTTGTGCAAATTACTGCATATATTATTTTTGATTTTGTGCAAAATGAGGTTTGAACTAAATTTGATTTTGTGCTAAAATGGAAAAGAAGGGAGCAATTTTTCATGGAGAGTGAACAGGAATTTATTATAGAGATGCCGAATTCTTTTGAGCCTAAGCATATATTTGAGTGTGGGCAATGTTTTAGATGGAATGTGGAAGCGGATGGAAGCTATACGGGGATTTTTAAGAATAATGTTGTGAATGTGAAGAAAGAGGGAAACAATGTTATTTTTAGAGGAATTTGTGAAAATGATATAGAAGTGGAATGTAGAGAATATTTCGATTTGGATACAGATTATACAGAGATAAAAAACATCCTTTCAAATGTGGACGAGAATTTGAAGAAAAGTATACAGTATGGGGAAGGAATTAGAATATTAAAACAGGATTTATGGGAAACTATTATTTCTTTTATAATATCAGCAAATAACAATATTCCAAGGATAAAAGGCATAATAGAAAGATTGTCTCAAAAATATGGGAATGAAATCGTGTTTAATGGAACGCCATATTACACATTTCCTGCACCAGAGCAGTTAAGCGAAGCAACAGTAGAGGATTTAAGGACACTTGGACTAGGGTTTAGGGATAAAAGAGTGTATGAAACAACAAAACTAATTCTAAGAAAACAAATAGACTTAGACAAATTAAAAGAAATAACAGATTCAAATATTTTAAGAGAGGAACTAAACAAACTCCCAGGAGTAGGAGATAAAGTTGCAGATTGCATAATGCTTTTCTCAATGAAAAGATTTGATGTATTTCCAGTTGATGTATGGGTAAGAAGAGTAATGAACGAATTATATATAAAAAATGAAGACGAATCCAAAGTGAACAAAATACAAATAAGAAACTTAGCTAAGCAAAAATATGGAAACTTAGCAGGAATTGCTCAACAATATTTATTTTATTGGAAGAGAGAGAATGCTTCGTAAAAATAAAGAAAAAATTTAATTACAAACCAAGGGGATTTTCCCTTGGTTTTAGTGATTTTAATCAAAAGATATCAAAAACGTGAAACTTAGATAAAAACAAGGTATCAAAAATGTGAAACTTAAATTGAATTGAGGTATCAAAAATGTGAAACTCTGTTTGACTTTCTTGAAAAATAAGGTTACAATACTAATACTCCAATGGATGCTGTCTTACACGAAAAAGCATTAAGCTTATATAGGCTATATTTATGCGTTGGAGGAATGCCAGAAGCTGTAAAAAATCTGATGGATAATGAAAAAAATATATTAAAATTTGACAAAAGTATTATAGAAAATATTTACCAGTCATATTTAAATGATATGAGTAAATATGTAGAAAATAAATTTGAAGCAACTAAAATCGAGGGAATATACAAATCTATTCCTTCACAACTTGCAAATATGAGTAATAAGTTTCAATATGGAAAAATATCATCAAATGCAAGAAAAAGAGATTATGAATCAGCTTTAAATTGGTTGCTTTCCAGCACAATGGTATATAAAAGTCCAATATTAAATAAAGTCGAAATTCCACCATTAGGACTTATTATAGATGATCATTTTAAATTATATATGAAAAGGTATAATCCACAATATGCCATAAGAATATCCACCAAAAATTTTGGCTTTGCCAATAATATAAAATCAGTACCACTGGAAGTAGCAATGATCCACTAACTTCTGCAGCTAAACAATTTAATCAATAATCAACTCAAACCAAGGAACTGCATTCCTTGGTTTTACCAATTCCCACACAAAAATTTTCACAACTCATTCATAACATATAGAATTCTTCTTCATTTTATGTTACAATAAAACCAATTCAAAGAGAGGTTTTAAAAATGGGGTTACGTTTTGTTTATGGTCCGGCGGGGACTGGGAAAACTACTTTTTGTTTTGAGGAGATAAAGAGTAGAATTGGTAGTGAGGAGAAAATATATATTATAACACCTGAGCAGTTTTCGTTTACTGCTGAGAGGAATTTGTTGGAAGTTGTTAAAAACGGTTCTGCTATAAATGCTGAGGTTTTAACTTTTAATAGAATGGCATACAGGGTGTTTCAAGAAGTTGGGGGAGCTAGCCAAACTATTCTTACAGAGTGTGGTAATATGATTTTGATTTACGATATTTTGGAGAGCAAGAAAAATGAGATTAAGTTTTTAGGTAAGTCTGAGAAAAATTTGGATGTAGTTCAAAGAATGTTTACTGAATTAAAAAAACACAATGTAAGGCTAGAAGACCTAGAAAACGCAATAAATAGTATAGACGATATGTATTTAAAAACCAAGTTAAACGATATTTTTATTCTATACAAAGAATACGAAGCTAGACTTGCCGATAATTACATTGACACAAATGATGTTTTAACATTGCTTGCTGAAAAGCTTGACGAAAGCAAAATGTTTGACAATTCTGTAATTTACATAGACGAATTTGCAGGTTTTACAAAACAAGAGTATGCACTTATAAAAAAACTACTAGGTAAAGCAAAACAAGTTAATATAACTGTATGTTCAGATTGGCTTGAAAACAACAAACCACAGGAAAAAGATATTTATTATCAAAACAAATTAACAGCGCAAACAATTATTAATCTAATTGAAAACGAAACAATAGAAAACCCAGTTGTTTTAAAAGAAAAACACAGATTTAAAAATGCAGAATTAAAACATTTAGAAGAAAATTTATATGGAAAATCACAAAAATACAATAAACCAGTAGAAAATATTAAGTTATTTTTATCTATGAACCCATATTCTGAAACCGAGTATGTTGCAAGAGAAATAATAAATTTGGTAAGAACAGAAAATTACAGATTTAAAGACATTGCAATAATTACTAAGCAACCAGAAATTTATGCTGGAATAACTAAGGCTATATTTGCTAAATATGAAATTCCTGTTTTTGTTGACGAAAAGAGGGATTTAAGTCAAAATAGTTTGATAAAATACATTTTATCTATATTTGAGATATTTGCCAAAAGCTTTACATATGAATCTATGTTTAATTACATAAAATCTGGTTTTCTTGATATTTCAAATGAGGATATATTCAAACTAGAAAATTACTGTATAAAATGGGGAATTAAAGGTAAAAAATGGTACAATGAGGACTGGAATTATGGAAATTTAACAGCAGAAGAATTAACTTATTATAATGAGTTAAGAAAAAAAGTAATAACTCCATTACTAAGTTTAAAAGCAAACATAACAGACAATAAAACAGTTGAAAATATGTCAAAAGAGATATATGATTTTCTACAAAAAAATGAAATATTAACAAAATTGGCTGAAAAGATAGAAAAATTTGAAAATTTAGGACTTGTCGAATTAGCAAAGGAATATGAAACAGGTATAAACAGCTTAATTCAAGTTTTAGACGAGCTTGTTATGATATTTGGAGACCAAAAAATAGGTTTTGAAAAATACAGAGAATTACTTAAAATAGGACTTCAAAACAAAGGTGTTGGTGCAATTCCAGCAACACAAGACGAAGTTATTTTAGGAGATACCGACAGGTCAAGAAGCCATAATGTAAAGGCTGTGTTCATATTAGGAATAAATGATGGAATATTTCCAAGTATAAACAAAGACGAAGGATTTATAAATGACAAAGACAGAGAAAATTTAAAAAATCAAGGAATTGAGCTTGCAAAAACAACCACAGACAGGCTTTACGAGGAACAATTTAATATTTACAAATCCCTAACTGTCCCAGAAGAAAAGATATATTTATCATATACATCAACAGATTTAGAAGGAAGAAGCCAAAGACCTTCTGTGCTAATTACTAAAATAAAAAAAATGTTTCCACTTTTGCAAGAGGAAAGTGATATTATAAACAAACCCAGTTTTATAGGAATGCCGGAAGAAACTTTTGATGAGCTTCTAAGCCAAATTTATAACAAGGTTAGTGGAAAAGATGTGGATGAAAACTGGAAAGAAGTATACAAATGGTATGCTGAAAATGAAGAATGGAAATATAAATTAGAAAAATCCATTCAAGGACTGAATTACACAAATCTTCCAGACAAAATAAATGAAAGTTCAATAGATAAACTATATGGAAACAAAATGCAAACAAGTATATCTAAACTAGAAAAATACAGAACTTGCCCATTTTCATTTCATTTAAAATATGGATTAAAATTGCAAGACAATGAAAGATTTGAACTTAAATCAATGGATACAGGTTCTTTTATGCACGAAGTTATTGACGACTTTTTTGAAAAAATAAAAAATAAAGAATTAGAGGTAAAAACAATTACTAATGAAGAAATTGAAAAAGTTGTAAAAGAAATAGTAAATGAAAAAATAAATTTAGCAAGAAATGCAATTTTTAGAAGTTCTAAAAAATTTAAAATTTTGCTACTAAAATTAAATAAAGTATTAACAAAGTCCATAAAATATATAGTTGATGGTTTAAAAAATAGTCAATTTGAAATTCTAGGAAATGAAATTGAATTTGGAAAAGAAGGAAAATTCAAACCAATTCAAATAGAGCTAGAAAATGGCAAAAAGGTAGAAATAACAGGAAAAATAGACAGAATAGACATTGCAGAAAACGAAGATGGAAAATACATAAGAATTATAGATTACAAATCTAGCATAAAAAATATTAACTTAAATGAAGTTATTTTTGGACTACAATTGCAACTAATTACATATTTAGACGAAGTAGTAAGTCAAAACGATTTTATTCCAGCGGGAGCACTATATTTTAATATGATAGACCCATCTGTAACCATAAGTGGAACTAAAACCGAAGAAGAAATTGAAAACGAAATTAGAAAAAATTTCAAAATGAAGGGCATAATACTAGCAGATGTAAATGTAATTAAAATGATGGATCAAAAGCTAGAACAAGGCTACTCAGAGAGCTTACCAGTATATTTAGATAAAGAAGGAAATATTACAGATAGCCGTTCAAGTGCCATCAAAAAAGAGGATTTTGCAAATTTACAAAAGAAAGTAAAAAATATTATAAAAGATATTTCAAATGAAATATATAGTGGAGATATAAGTATAAAACCATATTACAATAAAGATAAAAAAACACCATGTGAGTATTGCGAATACAAGGCAATATGCAATTTCAACACAAAACAAAAAGGAAACAATTATAATTACATAAGATATTTAGATAAAAATGAGGTATTAGAAAAAATAAAGAAAGAGGCAGAAAATGTATAATAATTGGAAAGAATTAGAAGCTGAATGTAACAATTGCAAAAAATGCAAATTATGCCAAGGAAGAAACAATGTAGTAATTGGAACAGGAAACAAAACAGCTGATTTAATGTTTATTGGCGAAGGCCCTGGAGCAGACGAGGATGCACAAGGTATTCCTTTTGTAGGAAAAGCTGGAAAACTAATGAATACAGCATTTCAAGGGATTGGAATAAAAAGAGAAGAAGTATATATTGCGAATGTTGTAAAATGCAGACCACCAAATAACAGAAATCCAGAGGATGACGAAGCAAGAGCTTGCTTAGATTATTTAAGAAATCAAGTTATATTAGTAAAACCAAAGATTATTGTACTTCTTGGAAATGTGGCATTAAAAAATATTCTTGGAAAAGAATATGGAATAACCTCAGCCAGAGGAAAATGGGTGGAGAAAAACGGTATTATGTATATGCCAACATTTCACCCTGCTGCTTTATTAAGAGATGAAACTAAAAAAATAATGTTCTGGAAGGACTTAAAAGAAGTGAAAAAAGCTATGGATAGATAGGAGATACTATGGAAAAATTAGAAGAAATAAAAAAGAAATCTGAATATTGTTTACATTGCAAAGTAAAACCTTGCCAAAAGGGATGCCCACTTGGAAACGATATACCAGGATTTATAGAAAAAATAAAATTAGGCGAATATGAATCTGCTTATGATATTTTGCAAGAAACCACAATACTGCCAGCTATCTGTGGAGAAATTTGTCCACACGTAAAAGAATGTCAAGGTAAATGCGTAAGAGGAATAAAGGGAGAACCTGTACAAATAGGTGCATTGGAGGCTTTTGTTGGAGAATATGCCAATGAGAATAAATTAACAATAAAACCAAAAGAAGGGGAAAAAACAGAAAAGATAGCAGTAATAGGTTCTGGACCTGCCGGCCTTACTTGTGCAACATATTTAAGACAATATGGATATAAAGTAAGTATATATGAAAAAGAAGAAAAGCCCGGAGGAGCATTAAGCTATGGTGTTCCAGAGTTTAGATTAAAAAGAGAAACCATAGAAGGAACGATTGAAAGAATACGAAAATTAGGAGTAGAAATTAAAACTGGCATAGAAGTGGGAAAAGATATTACATTAGAAGAATTAAAAAACAATTATGATGCGATATTTTTTAGCATTGGTTCAAATATACCTAAAAAAATAAGAATAGAAGGCGAGGATTTACCAAATGTATTAGGAGCAAACGAATTATTACAAAAATCTAATTACCCAGAATTCTCAAATAAGAATGTTGTGGTAGTAGGAGGACGGAAATGTTGCAATGGATGCAGCAAGAACAATAAAAAGATTAGGAGCAAGTAAAGTTACAATAGTTTATAGAAGAAAAGAAGAACAAATGACAGCAGAAAAAAAAGATATTTCGGAAGCCAAAAAAGAGGGTATCCAGTTCGAGTTTAAATCACAAATTGTGAAAATCTTAGGGAAAGAACAAGCAAAGGGGATTGAATGTGTAAAAACAGAACTAATTATACAAGGAAATGGAACAAGACCATATCCTGTAAACATAGAAGGGAGTAATTACAATATAGATGCAGACTATGTGGTAATGGCAATAGGTTCTGGACTTGACGAAAAAACAGTAAATAAACTAGGAATAGAAATAAATGATAAAAAATACATTAAAATAGATGCCAATTATATGACAAATATACCTGGAATATTCGCTGGGGGAGATGCGATAGGCGAAATTGCGACAGTCACTTGGGCAAGCAAAAGTGGAAGAAATGCAGGAGCAAAAATTAAATTGTGGATAGAAAATCAAAAACAGAAAGTCTAGAAAAGGCTTTCTGTTTTTGATATGTAACAAAAATGTAATATAAACTTAATATAACTGAAATACAAAAGAAGCCAAATATATTGTATAATTAAATTAGGTTTCAAATGATAAGAAGGAGAAAAAGATGAGTATAAAATCTATGCTAAAAAGAGAAGGAATAGAAGATGCTGAATTGCTAGATACACTAACAATAAACAAAATAGCAACACGTATATCTAAGAAATTAGCACAAACTTTTTCTGAACACGAATTAACAGAAAGTGAATTATTTATAGAATTATCTAGGTTAAAAATGTATACAGCAAAAATGCCAAATGACTTATCTGGTGCAAAATACGTGTGCATGAATAAGTCTATATATTTCAAAAAAGGAGTAGAGTTTGAGCAAATAGAAGAATTTGCAACACACGAATGCTTGCATTATTTACAGGAATTAAAAGACGAAAAAGGTAATGTACTTAGATTAGGCCTATACAATTTCGCAGATGGTGGAATAAGGGGAATGGCAATAAATGAAGCGGCAGTTCAACTAATGGCAGAAAGAGCAAATGAAAGTCAGCCAGACAAAGTAAAATACTATGAATTATTTTTGGATACCGAAAGTCCAGATTATTATCCACTAGAATGTACACTTGTAAACGAAATAGCATATTTTACAGGAAATTATTCACTATATCATAGCACATTATATGGTGATGACATATTCAAAAATACAGTAGATGCAAGATTTGGCAAAAAAGCATATGTAACAATAAGAGATGCCCTAGATATATTGATGCAAAAAGAAGCTGAGTTGAATATATTAACAAACCAATTACAAGAAAATGATAAGGAAAGCAAAATAAAAAAACTATCAAAATCAATAGAAAAAAGCAAAAAAGGAATAGCTGATTTATTCTTAAAAATACAAAACTACATAATAGAAAAGGGATTTGGAAAAGAATTTGACGAAGTAAAAAATATGGAAGATTTGCAAACTTTCAAAAAAAGATTATACAAATTCAAAGATCAAATAGGCTATACCGCAGATTACAATTTCTATAATGATTATTATATTCAAACCATGAGCGAATTCGAGAAAAAGAAAGAATACATAGAACAATATGGCGAAATTGTTGATGGAAACATAGAGAAACCAAGGCTAGATTTAACAGTTACAGAAAACAAAGTATCTGTATTTAAGAGAATAATGATAAAACTTGGAATACTAGCAAATGCAGAAAAACAAGAATTAAACAAAGCCAAAATAGTAGGAAAAGAATAAAAAAGGAGTAAGAAATGAAAAGACTAGCAAAAATTATTCCACTAATGATAAGTATTATATTTATATTAACAATAAGCAGTTTAGCAGCAAGCTTTTCAGTAAACACAAATGTAGAAAAACAAGACGATTACTATATTTTAAAGCTATCGCTAAAAGAAGTTGGGGTTGCAGGAAATGGCATAAATGCATTCATATGTGATATAGAATATGATAAAAATACATTTGAAGAAGTAAAAGAAGAAGATATTACATTACAAAATGGATGGCAAGACTTAACTTTTAATCCTGCAAAAGGAACAGTTTTAACATTAAGAAATGATTTTACTAAAAAACAAGGAGAAGAAATTCTAGAAGTAAAATTACATCCAAAAGCAAATGAAAAAAATAAAACAGAAATAAAAGTTACCAATTTACAAGCATCAAATTCTCAAATAGATTTAGAAGCAGACGACCAAATAGTAGAACTACAAATGAATGGAAAATCTTCAATATTAAAAACTATACTTATAATTGCAGTAGCAATAGTTCTTGTATTAGTCATACTAAGAATAATTGCTGTTAAAAAGCAAAAAAGGAGGAGAAGAAGATAATGAAAAATAAAGGTATGCTAACAAAGATATCTTGTATAACATTAGCAGGACTAATAACATTATCAGGACACACCTTTGCAAGTGAAATTAGAGACAACGCCATAGACAAAATCCAAACAGATAGTAGTGCAACTTCACTACTTACAGACAAGGTGCTAGGATATGGCTCAAATTATGATTTAAGATTGTATGAATATTTAGAGGCACAAGATCCTGGTTCTACAAATGCTGCTTGGGCACTTGTTGCACAACAATTGTTAGAATTAAAAACTGGTGTTACATATTCAGCAAAACATATGGACTATGCAACAGCATATAATTCAACAAACGAAGGAACTCCAAATGCTCACAATAGATATTTGGGTCAAGGAGGAAATAGATTAGTAGCACTAGGATATTTAACAAGTGGACGAGGAGTTGTAACAAGTAATGACTTTGCTTGGGACGGAAATATAAACAAAGTATCATTAAGTACATTAAATAGCAAAACATTAAATGGAAGACTAGAAAGTTATAGACTATTCCCAAGTGTATACAAAATGACATTCAATGTAATAAATGGAACGTTAACACTTGGATTCAGTGATCCAGTAATATATCAAGCAGACAGCGCAAATTCTATTCAAACGATTGGAGCTTATCAAGATATTGATGTATATACAGGAGGAGAAATAGAACAAACAAGAAGTGATATAAAAGAGCATATTATAAAATATGGAGCAGTTGGTGCAAAATTGTATAAAAATGAAAATTATTATGTTTATAAAACAGGAGGTAAAATAGAAGAACATAAATCATATGATTCTGACGGTGGATGGGATAGATGGTATACTAAAACATATACTCCAACAGAACAACCATTTTATTATTGCAACCAAAAAGCAGCAACACCAAATACTGATGTTTTAATAATTGGCTGGAATGACGAATATCAGGTGCCAGGAGCACCAGGCAAAGGTGCATATTTAGTTATGGACGAAACGAAATATCATGCAAGTTTTTATCAAAATTATATAGATACATACAGATGGAGAAATGATGTTTATGAAGACGGAATGTATTGGAGCGTGAGCAATCCAGTTACAATAGATACAAATTTCTACTATGTATCATACTATGATTATTACATAGAATCACAGGTATATGGAATAAAAGATTTCACAACAATGAGAAATGGAAAAGAGCCATATCAATGGGATAAACTTGGACTATCAACTGTAATCGAACCAGAAAATTCAGGAGCTACAGCATATGCTGGAAACGTATGGGCAAGAAATACAGATAATCCAGAAAGTTTGGAATCAATAAGCATAGCAAACCTAGAAAGTATGAAATATGAAGTGTATGTAAATCCAAAAGGAAGTGAGTTATCTTCTGATACTTTGATAAAAGTTGCAGAAACGGACGTACTAGACCCAGGATATAATACAATATACTTTGACGATACAATAATGTTAACAGGCAAAAAGTTTGCAGTAGTAGTAAAATACATATCACCAGATAAATATGGAAAAACAGCAAAAGTTGGTGTACAATCTCCAATTAGAAAAACCTACAAAATAAATGGAAACAATGCAACACCGGTAATGCAAAATATACAATATTTTGAAAATGCAACATCAGCACAAGGACGTAGTTTTATAGGAAGTACATTGGATTCTTTAACAGATATGTATAATAGTAGTGAAACCAAAAATATGAATGTATGTATTAAAGCATTCACATCAGAAGTGCCCGGATACAAAGTTCCAACCGAAAGTATAAAAATACAAAAAATGTCTGACTTAGGAACATATGAAGATATAACAGATAGTATACAAATACTAAAAGGAGATCAAGCAAAACTTGGAATAAAAATTTCTCCAACAGATGGAGCATATAGTGATGTAAACTGGACATCAAGTAATAAAAGCATAGTAGCTGTTGATAAAGATGGAACAATAACAGCAAACGGTGCAGGGATAGTGACAATAACAGCAAAACTAAAAAATGCGCCAGCAATTTTAGCAACTTGCACAGTAGATGTAAGAGTTCCAATAAAGAGCTTTACACTAAATAAAAGTGATGTAACAATTTTAGCCGGAGAAACAAATGTATTAGCAGGAATAATTGGACCAGAAGATGCTACAACTACAAAAATAGAATGGACAAGTAGCAATAAAGAAGTTGTAAAAGTAACAGAAGATGGATTGCTAATAGGATTAAAACAAGGTACAGCAATTGTAACAGCAGTAATAAGAGATGAGTCTGGATTACATACAGCAACTTGTAAAGTAACAGTTCCAGAATCATTAGTAGTAGATGTTTTAGGGGTATCACTTAATAAATCAACATTAACACTTGAAAAAGGAACAAGGGAAACCTTAAAAGCAACGGTAATGCCAGCAGATGCAACAAACTCTTCTGTTGTTTGGACAAGTAGTAATAAAAATGTTGCAATAGTAAATGCAAATGGAAGAATAACAGCATTATCACCAGGAACGACAACAATAACAGTAACAACAGTAAGTGGAGGAGAAACAGCAACTTGTACAGTAACTGTTACAGATGTAGCAACAATAACTCCAACAGGAATAACAATAAGTCAATCAAGTTTAACACTTGAAAAAGATGCAACAGCTCAATTATCAGCAACAGTAACACCATCAAATGCAAATGATAGAACTGTAATTTGGAATAGCTCAGATTATAATACAGTAGATGTAAATTCAAACGGAAAAATAACAGCAATAGATACAGGAACAGCAACAATAACAGCATCAACAGCAGATGGAAAATATACAGCTAAATGTATAGTAACAGTTAGTAAACCAACTATAAAAGTAACAGGAATTACGATAAACAAAACAGCAGTAACATTAGAAAAAGACGAGAAAACTCAATTAATAGCAGGAACTCAACCTTCAAATGCAGATAATGCAAATATAACCTGGTCATCAGATAATGCACAAGTTGCAAAAGTAGATGACAGTGGATTAGTAACAGCGGTAGGTTATGGAACAGCAACAATTACGGCAAAAACAGTAGACGGAGGATATACAAAAACTTGTGTAGTATATGTCCCAGAAAAAATTGCAGTAACAGGAATTGAAATAAGTGCTGAAACACTCGAAATTTACAAAGACAGAACTGAAAAATTAACAGTAAATGTTCTACCTAAAAATGCAGATAACACAAACATAACATATAAAATCGAAGATGAAACAATAGCCACACTTTCAAACAATGGAGTAAAAGGCTTGAAAAAAGGAACCACAAAAATAACATTTACAACAGAAGATGGAAACTTTACAAAAACATGTACAATAACAGTAAAAGAACTGGATAATTCAAAAATTGAAATATCAAGTAATCAATATGAAATTGGGCAAAATGGTAAAATAGATAATGTAAATCCAAATACAACAGTAAAAGACTTTAAAGAAGGATTAACAACAAGTAAAGATGTAACAATTGTTATAAAAGACAAAGATGGAAATGTCCTTGGAGATAACGACATAGTTGGAACTGGAAGTACAATAGAAATCAGCAAAGAAATAGAAAAAATACCAGAAGGTCAACAAGAACCAGTAAAAGAAACGATAAAAGAAAACTTCACAATAAAAATTACAGGAGATATAGACGGAAACGGACAAGTAACGGTAACAGATTTATCTCAATTAAAAGATTACATTATGACAGGTAAAGGATTAGATGGAATTTACTATGAAACTGCTGATATAAATGGTGATGGCAAAGTTACTCTTACAGATTTATCACTAATGAAAGAATTATTATTAAATAGTGGAGAGGAGGGAAAATAGAGATGAAAAGAACAATAACAATAACGTTAGTTGCATTAATTATACTAATATTTACAAATATCCCCTCATATGCGTTAGGATTTATAGTAGGAGTAACACCAGCCCAAACAACAGTAAGCCCAGGGGGTTCGGTGGATGTAACCATATCTGTAAATAATATGAATATTGGTGGAGATGGTATGAAAGTATTTTCAGGAATACTAAATTACGATACAAACATTTTTGAAGAAATAACTGCAAAAGATATAACTGGATTAAATAGCTGGGAAGTATCTTATAATGCAGAAACTAAGAAAATATTATTAGACCGTAAAGACTTTATAACAACAGATACAGAACTTTGCAAAATAACTTTTAAAGTAAAAGATGGAGTTGAAACAGAAAATGCACAAATTAAAATTACAAGCCCATCAACTTCAAATAACAGAATAGATATAGATGGAACAGAGGGAAAAGCAACAATATCATTAAAGAAACTAAGTTCAGGAAAGTATGAAGTAACAGATGATAATGAAATAAAAAATGTACTTCCAAATACCAAGGTTGATGACCTAAAAGATAATTTGACAGGTGGAGAAAATACAATAATAAAAGATAAAGATGGAAATACAATATCATCAGGAAATATAGGAACTGGTTCAACAGTTACAACACCATCAGGAGATGTATATACAGTAATAGTAAAAGGCGATTTAAATGGAGATGGAAAGGTAACATTAACAGACTTAGCACAATTAAAACTACATATGGTAGAAACAACACTTTTACAAGAACCATATAAATCAGGGGCTGACATAGATGGAGATGGAAGTGTAACATTAACAGATTTAGGAAAATTAAAAAGAGTATTAGCAGAATTAGAAGCTTTGTAATAAAAATGTAATAAAAATGTAATAAAAACAAAGGCAAGCCATGTATCCGTTGGCTTGCCTTTGAAATTGAAAACATATAAATGTAACACACAAAAAAGCGGTCTTGATTTTTAAAACAGATGAAGTATAATATAAATAAGTCTAGAAAGGTGCAATAATGAATATTAATATAAAAACAAGAAAATTAAGAATAATATTGCTTCTAATTTTAAGTATTATATTATTGACTCCACAGGCATTTGCAACCATAGAAACAGTAGATGTAGCAGAAATAAAAGTAGAAAGCAAAGAATTAAGAACTACAAAAAATCTGTTAGCACAAAAAAGATTATTTGCGAGTACCAATTTTGATTTAAGAAATTATATTGAGATACCCGTAAAAAATCAAAAATCAACACAAGACTGTTGGGCTTTTGCAACAACCACTTCACTAGAAACAAATTTACAACTAAGAAATAATCAAAAGTATGATTTCTCAGAAAGACATATGACATATGCAACATCAAGAGAATTTAAAGATGGAATAAACAAATTAGGACATAACAGACAAGCTACAAGTGGAGGAAATTCAAGTATTGCAATAGCATATTATACTAGTGGAAGAGGACCAATATTAGAAAATGATATGCCATTTAATGAAAAAGAAGAATTAATATCATTATCTGAGATACAAAACAAGAATGTGCAAAAAAAAGTTACAGATACTGTAATATTCCCATCAATAGCTAAAATAAAAGACGAAAATGGAAATATTACATATCAAGATGCTTCTGGAAAAACTACATATGATATATCAGAAGTTAATAATATCAGAAATGAGATTAAAGAACACATTATGAACTATGGTACAGTAACAACTATGACTGTATCTGGAAGTGCCTATAATCAATATTACAATTATAATTTAGATTATCCGGCATTTTATTGTGAAACAGCTGGCTTAATACCAAACCATCAAGTATCAATAATTGGTTGGGATGACAATTATCCAGTAGAAAATTTTAATGAACAACATAGACCATCTAGTCCAGGGGCATATTTAATATTAAATTCATATGGAACAGATACATATAAATACGGATGTTACTATATTTCATATGAAGATTATTTTGTGGAATATGCAACAATAGGAATTATAAATGCAAAAGATATTGATTATAATAACATATACCAATATGATGCATTAGGAATGTCAACAAATCTTACATCACAAAATGTGAAAACATTGTATGGTGCGAATGTATTTAATAAGAATAAAACAACAGAAGAATTATTAACAGAAATAAGTATAGAGTCACCAACAACGCAACAAATAGAAGTATATGTGAATAAAGAAGATGGAGAGCTTTCAGAAGAAAAATTGCAAAAAGTTGAAATTGAAAACAACACTGTAAAAAGTGGATATACAACGATTCGATTTAAAGAACCAATAAAATTAACAGGAAGCAAATTTGCAGTAGCGGTAAAATTTACAGGAATAACCAAAGAGGCATATGTGGCAATCGAAGCTCCAAATGATGGATACTGGAAAACAGCAACTAGCAATGAAGGCGAAAGTTACACATCAACAAATGGAATTCAATGGACAGACCTAAAAAAGTTTAATGATAAAAAAATAAACAATTCAAATGTATGTATAAAAGCATTTACAAAAATAACAAAGTATAATATTATATCTGATTCTTATAAAATAGAAGAAGAGTTAATATATAGAGTATCACCTCAAACTTCAATGTCAACATTTAAGAACAAATTAGAAACACTAATGACAATTCAAATTCTTAAAAATGACATAGAAATGAAAGATAGTGATATAATAACAACAGGAACAACAATTAAGACAAATGAAAATAACTTGTATAAAATTGTTGTAACAGGAGACATAACGCAAACCGGTAATGTAACAGCAACAGATTTATCAAAATTAAAGCTATATTTAGTAGATTCAGGAGAACTAAACGAATTAGAAAAAATAGCAGGAGATGTAGATAATAATGGAGAAATTACATTATCAGACTTGTCTACAATGAAACTTGCACTTGTAGATAAAATAAATTTATAGGAGAGATAAAAATGAAAAAAACATTAGTTACTTTTATTATTACAATACTTATGCTTGCAACTTTTGTAACAACAGTACAAGCATTAAGCTTTGGTGTTACATTAACCCCTAGCACAACTGAGGTAGAAAAAGGTGGAACTGTTAAAGTAGTAGTTTCAGTAAATAGCATAGATGCAGGAAATGGTTTAAATGCATTACTAGGAAATCTAGAATACGATAATAACATATTTGAAACAGTAAGCAGTAATGATATTAATGCGTTAAACAGATGGGATGCTATAACATATAACGCAAATAGTGGAAAATTAGTTACAACAAAAGCAGAATTTGTAAATAATAATTCAGATGTTTTTGAAATAAATTTGAAAGTAAAATCAACAGCAACAGTAGGAAGTACAACAGTAACATTAAAAAACATATCAGCATCAAATAGCCAACAAGATATAAGTGCACAAAATACTTCTTGCACAATAACTGTAAAAGAAAAAACAACAACACCAGATACTCCAACAACCACAACAAAGCCAACAGCAGAAGTTAAATATGAAACAGTGGATAATGGAATAAAAGTAACTGTAACATCAAACTCAACATTAAAAGCATTAGCTGGTTGGACATTATCAGCCAACAAAAAACAATTAAGTAAAGTATATACAGCTGATTATACAGGAACATTAACAATAACAGATGAAAATGGAAATGTAAGTGATCCAATAACAATAAATGCAAAAGTTGGTTCAAACAATGGAAACAATAACAATGGTAATAATAACGGAAACAATAACAACAATAATGGTGGAAGTACAACAACAGATAAAACAAAACCAACTGCATCAGTAAAATATACAAAAGATACAAAAGGAGTTGTAACAGTAACAATAACAGCAAGTGAACAAATACAAGCTGTAACAGGTTGGACATTATCAGCAGACAAAAAAACATTAACAAAACAATATACAAAAAACACAACAGAAACAATAACGATAGTAGACTTAGCAGGAAATAAGAGTGAGGCAATCAAAATAGAAGTAGACACATCACTTTCAAATGGAGGAAAAGATTTTGGCACAGGAAACAATAATGGATCAAATGGAACAAAATCACCAGATTCATTACCAAAAGCAGGTGTAGGATTTATCCTACCAGTAATCGCAATAATAACAGTAGTAGGAGCAGTAGCATTTGTAAGATACAAATCAATGGAATATTAAAAAATAGCCGGTATTACTAAAAATGATATCGGCTAATTTTTTATTCATAATTAAATTTTTTTCGAAGAAACTCAAAAAAATCAAAAAAGTTGCAAAAAATCAACAAAACCACTTGAATTTAAAACAAAAATATGGTATATTAAATAAGTCAACTAAATCGAGGTGTGGCGCAGTTGGTAGCGCGCGTGGTTTGGGACCATGAGGCCGCAGGTTCGATCCCTGTCACCTCGACCAATTCAAAAACCTATGTAAGTATTGAAATATCAATGTTTTACATAGGTTTTTTATTGCTAATCCTCCAAATACACATAAGATTGTGGAGCTATTTTTATACCGTAGTCAGATAATTCCTTGGGAATATTATATTTGACTACGTTTTTTAATTTATAGGCAATTGCAGTATTTTTGTTCATATAATATTTATCAAAAAATTCTTTGCAAACTCCTGATGCATTTTTAGTAATATCCCAAACTTTTTCCGGAGTTTCATCAATAATTTCCTCAATTATAGCTTCTCCTACAACTTTCATAACTGGCGAAGTACAATAAATAACCATTTTATCAACAGCTTTTTTACATTTAACTTTTCTATATTCATACTTTTTACATCCATCGAAAATTTTATCAACATATTCAGGGTTAATTGAAATCAAAATACTACTCATAATAATGCTCCTTTTAATAATAAGAAAGTATAGACTATACTTTCAACACAAATTATATAATTACACCAAAGTAATGTCAAGAAAATAAATTACATAAAAATGTTAGCCTTGACAAACATTTTTTTATGTTATATAATGTTAGCCTAAGCTAACAAACGGAGGTTGAATATGATTAGTAGTTCTTTGGAAGAATATTTGAAGACGATTTATGTTTTGAAAAAGAATGGTGAAGAAATTAAGGTTACAACCATTGCAAATAAAATGAATTTAACAAAACCAAGTGTGAATAAGGCTTTAAAAACATTAAAAGCAAATAATCTTATTGATTATAAAGCTTATGGAGATATTAATTTAACAGAAAACGGAGAAACTTTGGCAAAAAAAGTATTGGAGGCCTACGACATTGTGTATGTATTTTTAACAGAAGTTTTAGGTGTACCTAAAACAGAAGCTGAAACAGAAGCTATAAAATTAAAGTCAGTTTTAGAGGATAATACTTTGAATTTGCTCACAAAATATGTACATAAGATATTAGGAATTTATGATTTAAATTGTGATTATGACATAAATAAAGAGCAATGTAGAATTTGCAAGAGAAAAGTGTTAAGAAGAAAGGAAAATTAGAATGGATACATTATTAGAAATTAAAAATTTATATGCAAACACAAACGAAAAGGAAATTTTAAAAGATTTAAGTTTGAAAATAAATAAAGGAGAAGTTCATGTAATAATGGGACCAAATGGTGCTGGAAAATCTACTTTGGCAAATGTTATTTTAAATAATCCAGCATATATCAAAAAGGGTGGAAGCATAGAGTTAGAAGGAGAAAATATTAACGATTTATCAACAGACAAAATTGCTAAAAAAGGAATTTTTATGTCTTTCCAATCACCTGAGGAGATTCCTGGTATTTCTAGTGCTAATTTTTTAAAATTTGCGAAAGGCAAAATTACGGAAAAGCCTGTTAAAGTTTTTGAGTTCAAAAAACAATTACAAGACTATATGCAAGAATTAAATATGAATCCAAAATTGATTGAAAGAAATTTAAATGTTGGATTTTCAGGAGGAGAAAAGAAGAAAAACGAAATATTACAAATGCTTGTATTAAATCCAAAACTTGCAATATTGGACGAAACCGATTCTGGACTTGATGTTGATGCTATAAAAACCGTTTCAAAAGGAATAAATATGTATCATTCAAACGAAAATGCAGTTCTTATAATAACACATAATACTAGAATTTTAGAAAATTTAAAAATAGACTATGTTCATGTTTTAGTAGATGGCAAAATTGTAAAAACCGGAGATGCCACACTTGCAAACGAAATTGAAGAAAACGGATATGAAAAATTTAAAAGAAAAGAGGTCTAAAAATGCCTAAAAAAACGAAGGTACAGGATATAGACAGAAATATTTATGATATAAAAAACAAAGATAATTATGATTTCAAAATAGAAAAAGGTATAAATGAGGAAATTGTAAAAGAAATTTCTAAACAAAAAAATGAGCCGGAATGGATGTTAGATATAAGATTAAAAGCACTTGAAGAATACAATAAATTGGAATTTCCGACATGGGGACCAGATTTATCTGATTTGGATATGCAAAATATTGCAACATATGTAAGACCTAAGACGAAGTTAAATTCAAATTGGAAAGAAGTGCCAGAAGATATAAAAAACACATTTGAAAGACTAGGAATTCCAGAAGCAGAGAAAAAATCACTAGCTGGTGTTGGGGCACAATATGATTCAGAAGTGGTATATCATAGTATAAAAGAAGATTTGATAAAACAAGGTGTAATATACACCGATATGGAAACTGCTGTAAGAGAATACCCAGATATAGTAAAGAATCATTTTATGAAATGTGTTCCAATAAATGATCATAAATTTGTTGCTTTGCATGGAGCTGTTTGGTCAGGAGGTTCTTTTGTATATGTGCCTAAAAATGTAAAATTAGATATACCATTGCAATCATATTTTAGACTAAATTCACCAGAATCTGGCCAGTTTGAGCATACTCTAATTATTGTGGAGGAAGGAGCAAGTCTTCATTTTATAGAAGGATGTTCTGCACCAAAATATAACAAAGTAAATTTACATGCTGGATGTGTAGAATTATATGTAAAAGATAATGCATATTTAAGATATTCTACAATAGAAAACTGGTCAAAAAATATGATGAACTTAAATACCAAAAAAGCAATAATAGGTAAAAATGCACAAGTTGACTGGGTTACAGGTTCATTTGGCTCAAAAGTTTCAATGCTATATCCGATGAGCATTTTAAATGGAGAGGGAGCAAAAACAGAATATACAGGAATTACTTTTTCAGGGAAAGGCCAAAACCTAGATACAGGATTTAAGGTTGTTCACAATGCACCAAATACATCTTCTGTAATAAATTCAAAATCTATTTCAAAAGATGGTGGAAGTTGTACTTACAGAGCCTTGGTTAGAATTGCAAAACAAGCAAAAAAATCTAAATGTAGTGTAAGTTGCGAATCCCTTATGTTAGACGGAATTTCTGCATCAGATACAATTCCGGTAAATGATATAGAAACAGATGATGTAGAGTTTTCACACGAGGCTAAAATAGGAAAAATAAGTGATAAAGAAATTTTCTATTTAATGAGCCGTGGACTATCAGAAGAGGATGCCAAAGCTATGATAGTAAGAGGTTTTGCATATCCAATTTCTAAGGAATTACCTGTTGAATATGCAGTTGAAATGAATAATTTAATAAATCTAGAATTGGAAGGAGCAATAGGATAATGGAAATGTTAAAATTAAATGAAACTCCTGTTAGAACATCTAGAAATTACAAAATAAATAATATTAAACTAGAAAATGTAGAATTGCCAACCAACATAAAAGCATTTACATCAACAGAAATTATCGGAATTAAAGAAATAGACACAAATGTAAGCAACATTGATTTGGTTTATGGGACAGGAAAAATTCTAGAAGAAAATATAAATAATTATGCAAATAGTAAAATAAAAATTGAAAATACAAGCGGAGATATTCAAATAAATTATAATTTTGATGCTGAAAATACACAACTTATAAACAATTTGGAGATAATTGCTGAAAAGAATTTGAATATAATAATAAAATATGAATCAAAAACAAAAAAAGAATGTTTTCATAATGGAGTAATTAGACTTCTAGCTAAGGAAAACGCAAATGTAAATATTACAATAGTAAATTTATTAAATAATAGCTCAAATAATTTCGATTCCATAGAAAATGTGCTACAAGAAAATGCAAATGTAAATTACACAATCATAGATATAGGTGCAAAAAATAGTGTTTCTAATTATTATTCAAATTTAATGGGAAATGGAGCAAAAAATGACCTAAAAACAATATACTTAGGAACGGAAAATCAAGTAAAAGATATAAACTATATAGCACACACAAGAGGAGAAAAAACAGAAATAGACATAGATGTACAGGGGGCATTAAAGGATTTCTCTAAAAAGAATTTCAAAGGTACAATAGATTTCAAAAAAGGTTGTAAAAATGCAAAAGGAAATGAAAATGAATATTGTATGATGTTATCTGATACAGCAAAATCTATTGCACTTCCAATGCTTTTATGTACAGAAGATAATGTAGAAGGTAATCATTCAACAAGTTCTGGGAAGGTTGAACCAGAAATTTTATTTTACATTATGAGTAGAGGAATAAGCTATAAAGAAGCTATAAAACTAATAACAAGAGCAAGATTTGGAAATATAATAGAAAGAATACAAAATGAAGAACTTAAACAAGAAATTTTTGCTCAAATAGATAGGAGATTAGACTGATGGATATAAAAGAAGATTTTCCAATTTTTAAAAATAGAGATATTGCATATTTAGATAGTGGAGCAACAACACAAAAGCCAAAATATGTAATAAATGCAATAGATAATTATTATGAAAAAAATAATGCAAATCCACATAGAGGGGCATATGAACTTAGTGTGCAAGCAACAGAAGAATACGAAGGAGCAAGAAAAAAGGTTGCAAAATTCATAAATGCGAAAGTGCCAGAAGAAATAATTTTCACCAAAAATGCAAGTGAAGCATTAAATTTAATAGCATATTCATATGGATTAGATAAACTAAAAAAGAATGAAGAAGTAGTAATTTCAATAATGGAACATCATTCTAATTTAGTTCCTTGGCAATATGTAACAGAAAAAACGGGAAGTACATTAAAATATATGTATATAAACGACGAATATGAATTATCTGATAAGGAAATAGAAGAAAAAA
This sequence comes from uncultured Clostridium sp., assembly GCA_900555835.1. Taxonomy (GTDB): domain Bacteria; phylum Bacillota; class Clostridia; order TANB77; family CAG-508; genus UMGS1864. Next base: position 40,387 of record USMK01000005.1, on the reverse strand, counting down.
TTACAGATAAAACCAAAGTTGTAGGAATTGCACATATTTCAAATGTTTTAGGAACAATAAACAATGTAGAAAAAATAATAAAATATGCACATAGTAAAGGTGCAATAGTAATAGTAGATTGTTCTCAAAGCATTCCACATATGCAAATTGATGTACAAAAAATGGATGCAGACTTTATTGTGTTTTCAGGACACAAAATGCTTGCTCCACTTGGAATTGGAGTTCTATATGGTAAAAAAGAATTACTAAACCAAATGAAACCATTTTTAATGGGAGGAGATATGATCGAATATGTGTATGAGCAAAAAACAACATTTGCAAAATTACCAAATAAATTCGAAGCTGGAACTCAAAATGTAGAAGGAGTAGTCGGATTAGGTGCTGCTATTGACTATATAGAAAAAATAGGATATAACAAAATACAAGAAATTGAAACTGAATTATTAGAATATGCAAGAGAAGAACTACAAAAATTAGATTTTGTAAAATTATATATGACACCAAATAAGGAAAATCATTCATCTGTAATATCATTTAATGTAAAAGGAGTACACCCACATGATGTTGCAAGTATTTTAGATGCAAATGGAATATGTGTAAGATCTGGAAACCATTGCGCTCAACCGTTAATGAGATATTTAGGAATAGATTCAACTTGTAGAGCTAGTTTTTATATCTACAACACAAAAGAAGATGTAGATAGATTAGTAGATGCTTTGAAAAAAACGTATGAAATGTTTAAAAAATATATAAAAGAGTAGAGGGAAAAATGGGAGAATTAGATAGCTTATATAATGATTTGATAATGGAACATAGTATGAATTCATATAACAAGAAAACACTAAAAAATGCTGATTTTTGCGAAAAAGGCCATAATCCAAATTGTGGAGACGAAATTGAATTACAGGTAAAATTAAATGGAGATGTAATAGAAGATTTAGCTTTTACAGGAAGCGGATGTGCAATATCTCAAAGTTCAACATCAATAATGATAGACGTTTTGAAGGGCAAAACAATAGAAGAAGCAAAGAAAATAATTGAAACATTTATAGAAATGATAAAAAGAGAAGAAAAAAACGAAGAAAAATTGCAAATATTAGAAGATGCAATTGCATTTAAAAATGTATCAAATATGCCTGCCAGAGTAAAATGCGCATTACTTGCATGGCATACAATGCAAGATTTAATAGAAAAAAATAATAAATAAAAGGGGAAAGAAAATGGAAAATCTAAAAAGAGAAAACTATATAAAATGGGACGAATATTTTATGGCAATTGCAAGACTATCTGCAATGAGAAGCAAAGATCCATCAACACAAGTAGGTGCTTGCATAGTAAGTGATGATAACAGAATACTTGCAATTGGCTATAATGGAGCTCCAAACGGATTTGATGATGATAGATTTCCTTGGGGAAAAATAGGAGAAAAACTAGATACAAAATATCCATATGTATGCCACGCAGAAATGAATGCAATATTAAATTATAGAGGAAACAAAAAAGACCTAGAACAAGCTAAACTATATGTAGATCTATTCCCTTGCAATGAATGTGCAAAAATAATAATTCAATCAGGAATAAAGCATGTAATATATTTATATGATAAACATTCAAAAGAAGAAAACAACATAGCATCAAGAAAATTATTCGCAGAATGTGGGATAGCTGTGGAAAAACTAGAACTAGATGGAGAAAAAACGATAGAAATTAAACTATAAATCTTTATTTTTACATAAATATAGTATATAATATTTAGAAATTTAAATAAAACTGAAAGGAAGTAGATTAGGAAATGTCTTATGATTTTAGTAAGGTAGAGAAAAAATGGCAAGATAAATGGTATAAAGAAGGTACATTTAATGCTAAAAACGATTATACAAATAAAAAATGGTATGGATTAATAGAATTTCCATATCCATCTGGACAAGGATTACATGTTGGACACCCAAGAAGTTATACAGCACTTGATATAATAGCAAGAAAAAGAAGAATGCAAGGATATAATGTATTATTCCCAATAGGATTTGATGCATTTGGACTTCCAGCAGAAAACTATGCTATAAAAAATCATATCCATCCAAAAATAACAACAGAAAAAAATATAGCTCACTTTAAAGAGCAACTAAAATCATTAGGATTTTCATTTGATTGGTCAAGAGAAATAAACACAACAGACCCAGAATACTACAAATGGACACAATGGATATTTATACAATTATACAAAAAAGGATTAGCATATAAAGCAACAATGCCAATCAATTTCTGTACAGGATGTAAAGTAGGATTAGCAAACGAAGAAGTAGTAAATGGTGTTTGTGAAAGATGCGGAAGTCCAGTTGTACAAAAAGAAAAAAGTCAATGGATGTTAAAAATAACAGAATATGCCCAAAGACTAATAGACGATTTAAAAGATGTAAATTATCTAGACAAAATAAAAGCACAACAAATAAACTGGATAGGCAGAAGTGAAGGGGCAGAAGTAAAATTCAAAATAAAAGATACAGAAGATACTTTACTTGTTTACACAACAAGACCAGATACAATATTTGGAGCAACATACATGGTTGTAGCACCAGAACATCATTTAATCGAAAAATACAAAGAAAAAATAACAAATATGGATGAAGTAGAAGAATACAAACGTAAATCCTCTTTAAAATCAGATTTTGAAAGAGCAGAATTAAACAAAGAAAAAACTGGTGTAGAAATAAAAGGAATAAAAGCAATAAATCCATTAACAGGAGAAGAAATTCCAATTTGGATATCTGATTATGTTTTAATAACATATGGAACAGGTGCGATAATGGCAGTTCCAGCACACGATACAAGAGATTTTGAATTTGCCCAAAAATTCAATTTACCAATAAAACAAGTTATAATGGAAAAACCAGAAAATTATGATCCAAGTAAAGAATGCAAAATGGAAGAAACAGAACTAACAGAAGCTTTCACAGATATAAATAATGGAATAGCTATAAATTCAGATTTCTTAAATGGATTAACATCAAAAGAAGCAATAAACAAAGTGATAGACTACATAGAAGAAAAAGGTTTAGGAGAAAGAAAAGTAAACTATAAACTTCGTGACTGGGTATTTTCAAGACAACGTTATTGGGGAGAACCAATTCCAATGGTATATTGCGAAAAATGTGGTTGGGTACCAGTTCCAGAAGAAGAATTACCACTTCGTTTGCCAGATGTAGAAGATTATGAACCAGGAGAAAATGGAGAATCACCACTTGCAAAACATGAAGAATGGATAAATACAATATGTCCACATTGCCATGGAAAAGCAAGAAGAGAAACAGATACAATGCCACAATGGGCTGGATCATCTTGGTATTATTTAAGATATATGGATCCACACAATAATGAAGCACTAGCATCAAAAGAAGCACTAGAATACTGGAACCAAGTTGACTGGTACAATGGTGGAATGGAACATACAACACTTCACTTACTATATTCAAGATTCTGGCATAAATTCCTATATGACATAGGAGTTGTTCCAACCAAAGAACCATATGCAAAACGTACATCACATGGAATGATATTAGGAACAAATGGCGAAAAAATGTCAAAATCAAAAGGAAATGTAATAAACCCAGACGACATAGTACAAGAATTTGGAGCTGACGCATTTAGAGTATATGAAATGTTTATGGGACCATTTGACCAAACTGCACCATGGTCAATGGAAAGCATAAGAGGATGTATGAAATTCCTAGACAGAGTATGGAATATGCAAGACTTCTTAGTAGAAGGAGACGAATACTCAGAAAAATTTGAAAAAATGATGCACAAAGCAATACAAAAAGTTTCAAATGACATAGAAGAAATGAAATTCAACACATCAGTTGCAACATTTATGACAATGGTAAACGAATTCTACAAAGCAAAAACAATAAACAAAGCAGAATACAAAACATTTTTACAATTACTAAACCCATTTGCCCCACATATGACAGAAGAAATCTATGAAAGAATTGGCGAAAAAGACACAATAGCAAACACAAAATGGCCAGAATACGACGAAAACAAAACAATAGAAGACAAAATAGAAATACCAGTCCAAATAAACGGCAAACTAAAAGCCACAATAAGCATAAACAGAGATGCCGACCAAGACAAAGTAAAACAAGCCGTAAATGCAAACGAAACAATCCAAAACGCCATTGCCGGCAAGAATGTAGTAAAAGAAATATATGTAAAAAACAAGATATACAATATAGTTGTGAAATAAAGGGGACGTTTCCAAATGAAGCAAAATGCATCAAAAGGGACAGTCCCCTTTGATGCATTTTGCTTCATTGGGGACACATCTTGATTTGATAATGCAACAATTTTGTAATATAAATGTAAAGAAAAAAGATGTAAATTTTATTTACATTTTTTTTCTTTATGCTATAATATATTGTATATAGGAAGCGGAAAACAGAAGATGATGAGGAGGAAAAGTTATGGCTGGTGAGAAATTTGGGGCTATTTTTGTTAATGGGAAAATGATTGATATAGATAAAGCATCTTTGTTGGAATTAAGGAATTTGTCAGATGAGTTAAAAAAACAAGAGAATGATGCAAGAAAGCAGTTGGCTAAAATATTGAGAAAATAGGAGAAAAATATGGAGAACGTAAATCAAGATAAAAGCATATTTGAGTTAATGAAAAAAATAGCAGATTTAGAATGTAATTTAGCAAAAGTTGAAGCTAAAACATTTGCTAGAAAAGGGTCAAGATTGATTGCTAGTAAAGTTAACGATATGCAAGAATGTATAGTAGAAAAAGCAAATGAATATGGAAAACAGTTAGAATTTGTAGCCGAAACTTCTAAAATAAAAAGTGGAATGGAAGCAAATATAATTAGAAATTATACTCTTACACTTGAAAGAATTAACAAATGCTATGACGAACAACGAAAGACAATTGTTGCAGAACAAATGTCATTAAAGAATTTGGATACAAAAGCTACACTAGAACAAGACCGTATTGCAAAACTAAGAGACGAAGCAAAAAAAGCACCAGAATATGCAAGAGAAAAAGAACTAAGAGAACAAGTGAGTAGAGCAACAGAAGAAGGCGATTATGAAGAATTAGCAAAAATAGTTAAAGAGCTTCAAGAAATTAGCAAAGTAAACAAAGCTACAAAATATGAAAATCAAGTTAAAGACATAAGAGCCAAAAGAGCAATACTTGCGGAGGCGATAGAAAAGTGTGAAGGTCAAATTAAAACTTGTGAAACAGCAAGAAATCAAGCAATAGAACAAATTGCCGGAGGTAAGGAAAATTTATTACTTGAAGCAAACAAAGCTTATACAAATGCATACCTAACTGTATATAAAAAGCCAAATTTCCTACAAAAAATAGCAAGTCAATTTCTAAATAAATTCTATGGAAGTAAAAGATATACAGAAAATGTTACAAATGTATTATCTAAAAAAGTAAGAGATATAGACTACAAAATACTTCCACCATTAAGAGAAAAAATTAAGAACGAAACAGAAGTATTTTTAAATAAAACAAACGAAATCACACAAAATATCAAAGAAAAGGCACAAGTAAAAGAAGATAGCAAAATTATGCAAGCAAAAAATTATACAATTAGTGGCGTAAAAAAAGTAAGTGATGGTATAAAATATGCAAGCAAAGAAGGCGTAAAAATAACTAAAATGGCAACAAATAAAGCAATGAGTTTAGGAAAAAATATTATATCTGGAACTAAAAATGTAGCAAATGGAGCAAAAGAAAAGGCAGAACAAACATGGAATAGCACAAAAAATATGGCAAAATTAACATACAACAATATACTATCAAAATACAGAAGTGCCAGAATGTGGACAATAACCAAAATGGAAGAAAAAGTAGCCAACCTAGAAGAAAAACAACAAAGGCAAGAACAAACAATTGAAAAATAATAAAAATATGATTTAGTATTGTCTTGCAAGCAAAAACAATGTATAATAGAAATATCCTTTTCAAAGGAATACTTTGAGAGAGGAGGTGCTATTATAGAATGTCAGGCTACATGCTAATATGGATTCTGCTTCAAAAGATTGGAAAATTGGAAGAAGAGTTGAATACATATAAAGAACAATTAAACAAAAACTAATTTATTAGTTCAGAGCAGTTCTCTACCTGCTCTGTTTTTTGTATATATAAAAAGATATGTGTCTCTACACACATATCTTTGCTATTTAGTCTGTCAGACTTTATATTCAACTTGAAAACATTATAGCATCAATTTTAATATATGTCAAGCCTATTGTATTTCTAGATAAAATTGTGTATAATACTAGGTAGAAAAATAAAGGAGAGATATTTTATGTTTGAAAAATTAGAAGATGTTGAGAAGAGATATGAGGAATTAAATCAAAAAATTAGTGATCCAGAAGTTATTGCTAGACAAAATGAGTGGAAACAGCTAATGAAAGAACATAGCGAGATTTCTGAAATTGTAGAAAAATATAGAGAATATAAAAAAGTCCAAAATGATTTAGAAGAAGCAAAGCAAATGCTAAATGACAAAGAATTAAAAGAGCTTGCAGAAGCAGAAATGCTTGAAGCAAAAGAAAAATTACCTAAAATAGAAGAAGAATTGAAAATGCTTTTAATCCCCAAAGACCCAAATGACGACAAAAACATCATTTGTGAAATTAGGGCAGGAGCAGGAGGAGAAGAAGCGGCACTATTTGCTGGAACTTTATTTAGAATGTACTCAATGTATGCAGAAAGAAAGCACTGGAAAGTTGATATATTAAATGAAAACGAAACTGGACTAGGTGGATATAAAGAAATAACATTTATGATAACGGGAAAAGGAGCATATAGTAGACTAAAATTTGAAAGTGGAGTTCACAGGGTTCAAAGAGTTCCAGATACAGAATCAAGTGGAAGAATTCATACTTCAACAGCAACAGTTGCTGTACTTCCAGAAGTTGAAGATGTAGAAGTAGAAATAAATCCATCAGATATAAAAATGGAAGTATATAGAGCATCAGGTGCAGGTGGACAACATGTAAACAAAACATCATCAGCAGTAAGACTAATTCACGAACCAACAGGAATAGTAGCAGAATGTCAAACAGAAAGATCACAAGTACAAAATAGAGAATATGCAATGAGAATGCTTAGAACAAAACTATATGAAATAAAACAAAAAGAACAAGATGAAGAACTTGCCAAAGCAAGAAAAAGCCAAGTAGGAACAGGAGATAGAAGCGAGAAAATAAGAACATACAACTACCCACAAGGAAGAATAACAGACCACAGAATAGGACTTAGTATATACCAAGTAGAAGATTTTCTAAATGGTAATTTAGACGAAATGATAGACAGCTTAATTGCCACGGACAGAGCAGAAAGACTAAAAGGTGAAGAAAATTAAGCAAAATTTATTGAAAAATTAAGAAAATATGATATAATGTAAACTATGGTTACATAAAATGTAAACAAATATAAAAAACCCTGTATTTAAATTTAAAGGAGGGAGAAAAAATGCAAGACAATATCCCAAAAGTAAAAGACGAACAAAAGGAAGAAATAAAACTGCTAACTAGCGGGAAAAGTGTCAAGGCTATGCCACGGAAAATGGTTAAAGAAACCAGCTTACCTAATTTAACACAAATGGAAAAACAAGTCAAAGAAAGTGTTGTAGGTCAAGACGAGGCAGTTAGACGTGTGCTTTTGGCGATTTATCGTAGTTTAAAAATCAGAACTATCAAAACCAATATGCTCATAATTGGTGCGAGTGGCTCTGGTAAAACAGAAACTATGAAACAAATTGCTAAGATGTTGGGTGTGCCGTACACTATCGAAGATGCTACCAAATATACCAAAGAAGGTTATGTTGGCAGTGATGTAGAAGAAATGATTGTTAACTTATTTACAAATGCCAAGAATTATGCCAAAAGAATAGGAAATGGAGTTTCAGTAAATGATTCCGTTAAAAAAGCAGAAAAAGGAATGCTAATTATTGACGAAATCGATAAGAAATGTAGTCCTGATTTTGGTGGAGATATTTCTGGCAAAGATGTTTTTAATAGTATGTTAAAAATCATTGAAGGTTCAACAGTATGTGTGAGTGAAATTATGGATGAAGAAGGCTCTTATTTTCCCATAAATGTAAACACAACTAATATGTTGGTAATACTAATGGGAGCATTTGAAGGTATTGAAAAAATTCGAGAAAAACGTTTAAGGAAAAAGCAAAACATTGGATTTTCTGGTGTAAGTGAGAAAAAAGAAGAAATTCAAGACTCTCGCTATACAAAAGAAGATTTAATTGAGTATGGCTTGCCAGTTGAATTTGCAGGCAGAATTGATACTATTGTAGAATACAAAAAGTTGTCAATAGAAAGCCTCGAAAAAATTGCAAGAGAATCTAAGCTATCGGCATTCAGAAAATATGAAAAATACTTTGCCGAACAAGGCATAGTGCTTGAATACCAAGAAGATATTTTCAAAGAGATAGCCAAAAAAGCATCTTCAACCAAAACTGGTGCCAGAGAACTCTCCAATGTTGCAAACGAAATCTTTGAACCAATTCTCGCAGAAATTTTCTCAAATCCAGACGCCAACTACACACATTGCATCTTAAAACCGGATTTTGTACAAAATCCAAAATCATATGAGCTCAAATAACCCAAAAAGGATTGCTTCGGCAATCCTTTTTACTATGCGAAAAATCTTTTTTTAATACACTTTACAAAAACATTCTATATTATTATTGACAAAGTAATTTGAATAAAAACAAATTCGAATAATAAGAAATTAAAAAACATATAAATTAAAAGAACAGTTTTAATTTCATTATTCGGAGGTTGTTTTTAGTGGAAGAAATCGTCAGAACCACTTTGCTGGGGTTGTTTTTTGGAACATTTGGAACTACCATTGGAGGAATTATTGGGGTTACTTTTAAAGAACCATCAAATAGATTTTTAAGTTTTATACTTCAATTTGCAGCAGGCTTAATGAGTGCTATAATTTGCTTTGATTTAATACCAGAAGCATTAGAGGTATCAAATCTTTCAAGCATTTTTATAGGCGTATTTGCAGGTGTAATCGCAATGGTATTTTGCGATAATTGTGTGAAGAAATTATATAAAAAAAAAGAAACTACAAAAAAATCTACAAGTTCTTTACTAAAAACTGGAATAATAGTAGGAATAGGATTAGCAATACACAACTTTCCAGAAGGGCTGGCAATTGGATCTGGATTTGAATCTTCCATAAAATTAGGATATTCACTAGCCTTAGTAATAGCACTACACGATATTCCAGAAGGAATATCAATGTCTGTACCAATGAAAAATGGAGGAATGTCCAAAACAAAAGCTGTTATACTAACACTTCTATCCGGACTTACCACAGGAATAGGTGCATTTTTCGGAGCCATAGTAGGAGGAATATCCGAAAACATAATAGGAATATGCCTAGCCTTCGCAGCTCGGAGCAATGCTCTACATAGTATCAGGCGAACTAATCCCAGAATCCAACAAAATCTACACAGGACGAATGGGAACAGTTGGAAATATAATAGGATTTATACTAGGTATATTGGCAACACAAATATGAAATCGGAATAGTTTGTAAAAAAATATGACTAATATAATATTAAATATCATATTAGTCGAAAAAATTCTGTTAATTCATTAACAGAAAAGCCAAAAAATTAAAAGTTTTGTTAATCCATTAACAAAACTTTTTTAAAAATATCCAAATTCAATTGAAATATACTACCAATAATTGATATAATAAAAAAGCAACAATTTTTATAAATTAGGCAAACAGCTATTGACAATTAAGCAAAACAGACATATAATAGAACAAAAGTTTGAAAGAGGTATGAAGTAATGATTGATTTATTAGAGGGATTAAATGATAAGCAGTATGAGGCTGTTGTAAATACTGAGGGGCCTTGTTTGGTTATTGCAGGGGCTGGAAGTGGAAAAACTAAGGTTTTAACACATAAAATTGCTAATTTAATAGAAAAAGGTGTAAAGCCTTGGAATATTTTAGCGATAACATTTACAAATAAAGCTGCAAATGAAATGAAGGCAAGAGTTGAAAATTTAATAGGTGGGGAAGATGCAAAAGATATGTGGATAGGAACTTTCCACTCTATTTGTGTAAGAATATTAAGAAGAACAATTGACCAAATTGGTTTCGAAAGATCATTTATAATATTTGACACAAGCGACCAAAAAACACTAATTAAATCTTGCTTAAAAGAGTTAGAAATAGACGATAAGCTATTTTCAGAAAGAAGTGTACAAGCTGAAATTAGTAATGCAAAAAACGAAATGTTAGAACCAGCCGAATATGCAAGAAAATATTCAGGTGATTTTAGAAAAGATAAAATAGCAGAAATATATGCACTATATCAAAAGAAACTAAAAATAAATAACGCGATTGATTTTGACGACATAATAAACTACACAATAAAAGTGCTAAGTGAAAGTCCAGAAGCATTGGAATATTATTCAGAAAAATTCCACTATGTATTAGTAGACGAATATCAAGATACAAACAAAGCACAATTTACATTGATAACAATGCTTGCTGCAAGATATGGAAATATAACGGTTGTAGGGGATAACGACCAAGGTATATATAGTTTTAGAGGTGCAGACATAAGCAATATACTAAACTTTGAAAAAGACTTTCCAGGAACAAGAATTATTAAATTAGAGCAAAATTATAGATGCACTCAAAACATTCTGGATGTTGCAAATGCTGTAATTAAGCACAATGAAACAAAATACGAGAAAAAACTATGGACCAAAAACGACAAAGGTACAAAAGTAAAATTACATAGAGCAGATAACGAATATGACGAAGCCTCTTTCATAGTAGAAAAAATAAATGAGCTAAAACGCGAAGAATACTACAAAAATTCGGACTTTGCAGTATTATACAGAATGAACACACAATCACGTAGCATAGAAGATATTTTAAGAAGGGAAGATATTCCATACAAAATCGTTGGAGGCTTAAAGTTCTATGAAAGAAAAGAAATAAAAGATGCAATTGCATATTTAAGATTGATACAAAATCCAGCAGACAATTTAAGTTTAACAAGAATTATCAATGAACCAAAACGTGGAATAGGCAAAACTAGCCTAGAAACAGTAGAACAATTAGCCGAGCAAAATGGAATATCAATGTATGAAGTAATAAAAAGAGCAAACGAGTTTGAGTTGAACAGAGTATATGTAAATTCAAGAGAATTTGTACAAACAATAGAAGAACTAATAAGCAAAAAAGAAGAAATGTCAATATCTGAATTATTAACAGAAACATTAAAGAAAACAGGTTACACAAAAGCATTAGAAGACGAAGATACCATTGAAGCAGAAAACAGAATAGAAAACTTAAACGAATTATTAACAGTAGCAATAGAATTTGAAGAAGAAAATGCAGAAAACAAGCTTCCAGATTTCTTAGAAGGAATTACACTATCAAGCGATTTAGACAATATGGAAGAAACAGACGATACAGTAACTTTAATGACATTACATAGTGCAAAAGGACTAGAATTTCCAGTTGTATTTTTAGTAGGAATGGAAGAAGGAATATTCCCAGGATACAAGTCAATAGGAGAGCCAAAGGAACTAGAAGAAGAAAGACGTTTATGCTATGTTGGAATTACAAGAGCAAAAGAGCATTTGTTTATGACATGTGCAAAACAAAGAACTGTATATGGTTCTACAAGTTGTAATGCAGTATCAAGATTTTTAAAAGAAGTTCCAGAAGAGATGGTTGAAGGATATAATGAAGTTGTAGAAGGAAAGAGTCAAAATAATTTTGTGGATGTAAATTCTACTTGGAGTTATGGAGGAAGAAATGTTGTAAAATCATATTCAGTAGCTGCTAGCACAGTAAAAAAACCAGCAGCTGGATTTGCATTTAGAACAGCTGATAGCTTCTTAAATAATCTAAATAAATCAGCAAAAACATCAGTTGATTTATCAGTATATGAAGCTGGGAAAAGGGTATATCATAAGAAATTTGGAGAAGGAACTATTAACTATGTAGAACAAGAAGGAGACGACTTAAAAGTAGATATTACTTTTGAAAAATCCGGACATAAACGACTAATGGCTAAGTTCGCTGGTCTTGAAGTTTTGTAATGTGGCTATTAGAAACGAAAAAATGATAACCCAAAATTAAAACTAAAAATAAAAAATCACTATAAAACAAAAAAAGTTTATAGTGATTTTTTTGTATATTTTAGCTAAAAAGTGGAGATTATAATTATATAATTTACAGGAAAGGAAGATGTAAAATGAGTGATTTAAATCAAATTGAATTACAAAATTTAAGACATTTAATTGGAGCACATGATACTTCATATCAAAAACTTACAAATTATGCAAATACTTGCAATGATGCACAGGTTAAGCAAATGTTTACAAAAGCAGCACAAGATGCTTTGAATGGAAAGCAAAAATTATTAACTTTTTTGAATTAGGAGGAAAATTATGGATGAGAAATATATGGTAAATGATGTTTTAGAAGGTGTAAAGGGGGATTTAACTACTTTACAAGGTGTAATCAATGAAGCAGAAAATATGAGCTTGCGTCAGACTATACAACAAATGAGGAATGGTTCTGAGTCATTTCAATACGAATTGTTCAAAATGGCACAAGCAAAGGGGTATTATACTCCGGCAGCAAAGGCTACTGAAACTGAAATCCAAACAGTAAAGAACGAAGTTTCAAATTAGCATATGGGGGACGTTTCCTTTTGAAGCATTTTGCTTCATTGGGGACAGATCTTTGTTTTGAAATATTGGAAAATGTGGCTTTCTTTTGTGGCCGTTGAAAAATGGTGGCTAATATAAAAATTTATTTCATTCCTCGGCTTGCTGCATATCCTACGAAATCTAAATTGAATTTTACGAGCCTCTCCGAAGCCTTCGCTCCCTCATAAAATTTAATTAAGATTTCGTACGGATATTCCGCGGCACATTCGTCATTACATAAATTTTTATATTAGCCACCATTTTTCAACTACTCTACTCTACTCTACTCTACTTTTCTTTTTGGAAAAGGATATGTCCCTAGTGAGGCATTTTGCTTCAAAAGGAAACGTCCCCTATAAAAAAACATACGGATGTACGGAATATATGAATTTGAAAAATGAAATATTGAGAAAATAGAAGAAAAAAACATTATTTAGGAGTAAATATATTTAAAATTAGATAATATTAGTAAATTTGATAATTTTTGGTGATATTGCGAATTGTTAAAATTTGAATTATGTTATAAAATAGTTGCAATGAAAATTGTTGAAGGGTGTGTTGAAAATAAGTAGGGTAAAAACTGTATTGTCTAAAATAAGATCTTCTGTAAAGCTTGTTTCCGTAGTGGGTGTTGCTTGTTTGATTATTGTTGGAGTGGTTTCGATTATGTACAAGCCTACATATAGTGTTACCTTGAATGGAAAGTTTGTGGGGTATATTGAGGATAAGGCTAAGTTGCAGAAGCAAATTAATGAATACATAAAATATGGAGAGGATAACAATGTTGCTTTTGTTGAGATAGATAATTTGCCAGAGTATCAGTTGTGTTTGCTTAAAAGAGATAGTGCAACAAATGATGCTGAGATATTTGATATGGTAAAAGAGTTAGGGACTACATATTATAGATATTATGCTGTTTTAGAGGCTACTGAACCAAAAGCGTATGTAGCTACATATGACGAGGCAGAAAAAATTATTGCTGAGTTGAAAAATAAGTCTAGTGCTAATCAAGAAAAGTTAACATATGTTGAGGTTTATGAAACTGAGTTGAAGGATTTTACTACTGTTGATGATGCGGTTGCTTCACTTTATCAAAAACCGGTTGAAAAGACTGTGAAAAAAAGTGTTGCAAGGGTAAGCTATAGTACTTCTTCAAAGATGTCTAATGAAAAGAAGAATTTAGGCATTTCATTAATAAGACCAATTTCTGGTATAATTACATCTAGATTTGGTTCAAGAAGTTCTGTAAGAGTTGGAGCACATACTGGTCTAGATATTGCAGCTCCAAGGGGAACAGCTATAAAGGCTGCTGCTGGTGGCACTGTAATTCACGCTGGTTGGAAGGGTTCACTTGGAAACTTAGTTATAATATCTCATGGAAATGGAGTACAAACATATTATGGACATTGTAGTTCGATTTGTGTATCAGTAGGAGATACTGTATCACAAGGAGATATAGTAGCCAAAGTTGGCTCAACAGGAAATTCAACAGGAAATCACTTACACCTAGAAATAAGAGTAAACGGAGTAGCACTAAATCCACAAAACTACTTATACTGAGAATAAAAAGGAAACGTTTCTTCAAAAAAGACGTTTCCTTTTAAGTTAAAATAAATTAAGAAAGAGGAAAGCCAATGAAAAATGAAAAAGGAGCAATAACTTTATATGTAACGATTGCATGTATGTTTATCTTAGTTGTGCGGAATTGCATCATATGTAACTACAAACAATAAACAAGCATCACAATTAGAACAATTAAAAGAAACAGAAAACAATTATGATGCAGGAATAACTGCAGAAGATGTATACAAATCATATGAAGGTGGAGAAATTATAAAAATAAATACAGCAGAAGAATTACTAAAAATAGGCAGTAATGAGCAAAAATATATAAATGGAAAAATATATACTTTCAGTCCAAATGCAACCTATGAACTAGAAGGAGATATTGAATTTACCGGAGATTTTAGCGAAGTCGCAAACAAAATAAAAGAAAACAACATTATAATAGTAGGGAATAATTATCAAATAATTGTAACTAGTGAAAATGGAACAAAGGAATATTACACAGTAAACAATAGTGGAATATGGAAAAAATAATTGCTTATATATTAAATAAAGTAAAAAACTACAATTGTTATATTTTAACAAATTGCAGTTTTTTACTTTACTTCCTAAATTTATTATTACAACACAAAATTGCATTTTTTTTAATAACCATTTCGCCACATTCTAGTATTTTGTTTTTGTATGTATTGGAATCAGAAACAAATTTTCCGAATTCTAGCAATGAAGATGAAAATAGTTTTACAAATTCCAAATTGTCTGGCAATTTATCTATTATTAAATAATATGTATTGTTATACAAATATAATTTAGTATTTCCGATTAGATCTTCAATTTTTTTGCTTAAATTTGAAGTTAAAGAAACGCCGTAATCGTAAAAATCGTCAAATGTATCGAATGCAAAAATTGCACAATTGTTGCATTTTATATTGCTTGTGCTTTTTCGCTTAACTTTAACTTTTCTCTTTAAACTATCTGTATTTGCACTTGGAAGTATTCTTGTTACAGTAAGTACAAAGTTTCCACTTGATGTAGCAAGGGCTTCAAGTTTTATTTGACAATCTTTGGTTATGAAACCAATTTCTTTTTCTGCTTGGTCTAATACATCTAAAAAAAACGATTGAGAATTGATAGGATTAGACATAAATTCATGAAAATCTATATGTTTTTCAGCTAAATCGTTCATATCTAATGTAATTCTAATTTTATTCTCACCGAAGTTTTTCAATTTTCATTTAAAGCCTCCTTAGAATTTCGTATAAATATATTATACTATGAATATTCCAAAAATGAAACCATCAATTTTTGGTAAATCTATTAATAGTATATTGGGTTAGATTAAAAAAGGTACTATATAATATAGCACATATATGTGAAAAAATAAAGAATTTTTTGTAACAAAAATGTAATACAAATGTAAAATAAATACGAAAACACACCAAACAAGCCTGTAACAACAAGTATAAGAACTACAAAAAATAACAGGAAAATACAAGTATTGACTTTGCTTTTTGAAAATCTTATTATATATAATAAAGATAATAGATTTTGGAGTGTGTAATATGAAGAAAAAAATAAGAATAATTGCTGTTATGGCAACAATTACAATACTAAGTTTAGCAGTAAATTCAAAAGCTGTTAATATTAGTGCAATTTGCCTTGGAGTGCAAAGGGCAGTGGCAATACAACAACTAGAACTGGGAGCTGGCGCGGAAGAAACAAATACACCCAATGTTACAATAGGGGAAAGTCAAATTGCTTGGAATGAAGAAACACAAAGCTATGATATGGAAATAAATGTTACAAGTGAAAATATCGTAGACAATACATCGCTTACTGTAAATATGGAAGCATATAGAGAAGATAAAACTGTAATAGAATCTGGAATTGATTATACAATTTCAGGAAACACAATAAAGAATAATTCTGCAACTATCAAAATAAATGCTTCTGGTGAACATGTTACAGACATATATAGATTTATAGCAAAAATAACATATCCAACAGGTGCTGAAACAGTAGAAACAAAGCAAGTTAGACTACAAACAAGATTATTACCAAAAGTAACACTTGGAGATATTACAGTACAATCAGAAAATATGCCAGAAAATGTAGTTCAAATAATTAAAGTACCGGTTGTAACAGAGGATATCCCAGATGCTTCTACTTTAAGTGTAAAATTAGTAAAAGATGGAATAGATGTGGAAGGGGCAAACTACACAGTAGAAGGAAATACTGTAACTGGTGATGTGGCTAGTATAACAATAAATGCTGGACCAGAAATTACAGTTGGAGATTATACATTAATTATTACATATACATACAAAAATGGCGAAATAGATAGCACACAAACTGCTCAGAAAACATTTAAAATAACAACAATAGAAATGAACAAAATTACATTAAATCAAACAGAATTAACAATGGAAGTTGGAGAAAACACAATTTTATCATACAACATAGTACCAAGCAGTTTTACAGAGGACGACGTAGAGTTTAGCTCAGAAAATGAAAAAGTTGCAACATTTACAGCAGGGGGAAGATTAACAGCAGTAGGAAGAGGAGAAACAATAGTAAAAATTGCTTCAAAAAATGGCAAGGTTTCAGCTACATGCCATGTGGTGGTACTAAATCCATCTATTGAAATAACAGAATTAACAACTAAGCCAGAAACTTTATTGCAGGGGGAAGACGGAACAATAAATGTAAAAATTGCAACAATTGATTTACAAAATTCTAAAAGACTTGATTTAAAAATAACAAAACACGAAATTGATGTAACAGATTTATTTACAATAACAGGAAATGACGTTCAAAATAATGAAGTAAATTTAGTTATAACACCAAATAAAGAAACAGCAACATCTGGCGAATATATGCTAACAGTTACTTTTGATGGAAAACAAATAGAATCAGAAAACATAGAGAAACAAACAAAAAAATTTAAAATAGAATCTAAAACAAATGTAACAGCAATTAAAGTAGATCAAACAAATATAAGAATGACAGAAAATTCAACAAGAACAGTAACTGCAACACTAGAGCCAGAAAATGTACAAAACAAAAAAATAATTTGGACAACAAATAATGCAGATGTAGCAACAGTAGACGAAAATGGAACAATAACAGCAGTAGCAAAAGGAAAAGCTGTTATAACAGTATGCTCAGACGAAAACAGAGAAATAACAGCAAGCATAAATGTAACAGTACAAGAAATTTTACAAACAGAAGAATATAAATTAGATACAGAAAAGAAAATATTAAAGGCAATACCAGAAAATACAACAGTAAAAATGCTATTGGAAAATGTTCAAATTGGTTCTGATAAATATTCATTTACAGATGCAACAGGAAAAGAAATAAATGAAGATGATTTAGTCGGAACAGGTTCAACATTAAAAATAAATGAAGAAGAATTTAAACTAATAGTAGCCGGAGATGTAAACGGAGATGGTAAAATATCTGCAACAGATCTATCTAAGTTAAAACGCCATATGGTTGAATTAGAATTATTAACAGGAAATAATCTATTAGGAGCAGACATAGACAAAGACGACCAAATAACATTAACCGATTTATCAAATATGAAAAAATACTTAGCAGGATTAGGTATTTAATTAAATCAAAATACAAAAATAACAAGAATAACAAGAATTCTTGTTATTTTTTTGTTTACTTGCCACTAACCACTTGAAAAATTGCCAAATTCTTTATATAATATACAGAAGAAATTTTCAAAAGAAGAAATGGAGTAAAAAAATGAGCGTAAAAGATAAAAGTATATGGATTTTAATTGTATTTATTTTTTCAGGATTAGTAATAGGTGGATTACTTGGGGATATAGCAAGTAAAACACCTGGATTTAGCTGGCTAGCATATGGACAAAGCTTTGGATTTACAGAGCCATTAAAACTAGATTTGAATATTATAAAATTAACATTGGGATTTGGAATAAACATTAATATTGCTAGCATTGTAGGAATGGCAATTGGAATATTTATATATAGAAAAGTTTAAAATGTACTTTTGGGGGCTAAAAAGGAAAGGACATAAATGAAAATAAAAGAAGTACCAATTTACGAAAGACCATATGAAAAATTAAAATTATATGGGGCAGATAAGTTATCTAATTCCGAATTATTGGCAATAATAATAAAAACCGGAACTAGACAAGAAAGTGTTATTAGCCTAGCACAAAAAGTGCTTAATTTAATTGATAATAAGCAAAATTTAAGACATTTACAAGAAATATCAATAGAAGAATTCAAAAGCATAAAAGGAATAGGGGAAGTTAAAGCAATTCAGCTAAAAGCTGTTTGCGAACTTGCCAAAAGAATGGGACAACCACTAAATAACACAAAAATAATTATAAGGTCTCCGCAAGATGTTGCCAATTTAATGATGGAAGAATTAAGATATGAAAAAAAGGAAGAAGCAAGAGTTATTATACTTAATATAAAAAATGTAGTACAAAAGATTGTAAAAGTTTCGCAGGGGCGGAACAAATTTTGCTGTTATAGAGCCAAAAGAAGTTTTAGTAGATGCAATAAAAATGGGAGCACCTAAAATTATCTTACTACATAATCACCCGAGTGGAGATTCTACCCCAAGTAAGGCCGATTATGAAGCAACAGATAGAATATACGAAAGTGCAGAAATGATGGGAATTGAACTACTAGACCATATAATTATTGGGGACCGGTAGATTTGATAGTATATTTCAAAACAGAAAATACCAAAGATAGATAAAATAATTGATTTGAAAGGAATGTGGTTCAAATGAAACTATTTGGTTTAGGTAGCAAAGATATAGGAATTGATTTAGGAACAGCGAATATATTAGTAACAGTAAAGGGAAAAGGAATTGTTTTAAACGAACCTTCTGTTGTAGCAATAGAAAGAGGAACAGGAGAAATTCTAGCAACTGGATTTGAAGCAAAAGAAATGCTAGGAAGAACACCAGACACAATAAAAGCAGTAAGACCTTTAAAAGATGGCGTAATCGCCGATTTTACAGCAACACAACTTATGCTAAAAAATATGATAAGAAAAATTTGTACAAGATATAATATCGGAAGACCAAGAGTTGTAGTAGGTGTACCATCTGGAATAACAGAAGTTGAAGAAAGAGCAGTAGAAGAATCTGTTATGCAGGCAGGGGCAAAAGAAGTATATCTAATAGAAGAACCAATGGCAGCAGCAATAGGAGCGGGACTTGACGTAGCAGAGCCAACAGGAAATATTATAGTAGACATTGGTGGAGGAACGACAGAGGTTGCAGTAATTTCGCTTGGCGGAATTGTAATTAGTCATTCACTAAAAATTGCAGGAGACGAATTAGATGAAGATATAATTGACTATTTCAAAAAAGAAATGGGAGTTGTAATAGGAGATACAACAGCAGAACAAGTAAAAATGTCAATAGGATGTGCATTGCCTCTAATGACTGAGACAAGTATGGAAGTAAGAGGAAGAGATATATCAACAGGATTACCTATAAATGTAATAGTAAATTCTACACAAGTTCAAGAAGCAATAAGAGATTCAGTTTCAGAAATTGTTGATGTTGTAAAATTAACACTAGAAAAAACACCACCAGAACTTGCATCAGACATAGTTGAAAAAGGAATATTTTTAGCAGGAGGAGGAGCTTTAATAAAAAACTTGGATAAACTAATAAGCGAAAAAACAGGAATACCAGTTTTTGTAGCACAAGATCCACTTGATTGTGTAGTAAAAGGAACAGAAAAAACATTAGAAGACTTGGAAAAATTAAAAGACGTGCTTATAAATGCACGCAAAAGAAGATAGATAAGGGAGAGAACGCATTTGTATATGAATAGAAATAATGAGGCAGGAATATTAGGAGTAATTATAACCATTGCTTTACTTATTATATTAGTTGTATTATCAAATGTTAATATAGAAAAATTATCATATATTGAAAGTGCTATAAGCAAAATAGTAACACCTATACAAAATGGAGTTACAATGCTAAAAAACAAAGTTCAAGGTAATAATGATTTCTTTACTAATGTAGCAAATTTGAAAAAAGAGAACGAAGAATTAAAATCTAAAATAAGTGAATTAGAACAAGCTCAAAGAGAACTAGAAATCATAAAGGCCGAAAATACCACGTTAAAAGAATATATGAATTTGTCTGAAAAATATTCAGGCTACCAAACTATTCCAGCATATATAATAGAAAAAGATATTAGTAATTATACAAAAACAATTATAATAAATGTTGGTAAAAATGAAGGAATAGAAGTTAATATGACTGTAATTGCAGATGCTGGCTTAGTTGGGCACGTTATATCTGTAACAGATACAACAGCAAAAGTAGAAACCATCATAGATCAAGCAAGTTCTATTAGCTCAAACATAAGTACCACAAAAGAACCAATAATATGCAGAGGTGTAATAGATTCAAACAGACTAAAAGGAATAAATATACAAACAGATGCAAATTTGGTTGTTGGAGATAATGTTGAAACATCTGGAATGGGAGGAATATACCCAAAAGGAATACTAATAGGAAATATAAGTGAAGTAGTAAATACAAAAAATAAAACAGATAGATATGCTGTAATTAAGCCATCTGTTGACTTTGAAAGTGTAGAAACTGTATTAGTTATAACAAACAAATAGGAGGAAAATATAGTGAAAAAAACAATAATATTTATAACATTATTTATAGTGCTTTTATTGATATATTTTCTTCAAATGAATTTTTTTAGCTGGTTTACAATAGCAGGAGTAAAACCAAATTTATTTGTAATCCTAATTTTAGTAATAGGGCTATTTACAGGTCGAATAAATGGAATAATTTGTGGAATAATAGCTGGATTATTCTTAGATTTTTTCATAGGAAGAAATGTGCGGAACTACGTCTATAATGCTAGGAGTAGTTGGATTTTTAGGAGGATATTTAGATAAAAAATTCTCAAAAGATAGTAGAATAACAATGATTTTAATGGTCATATTTTCTACATTTATATATGAAACTGGAAAATATGCTATATTTGTAATAATGAACAATTTAGATGCAGAAATATTTGCATTTTTAAAAATCTTATTTGTAGAAATTATATATAATGTGATACTAACAATAATATTACAACCACTAATAAAAAAAGCTGGATATTATATGGAAAATGTATTTAAAAGCAGAAACATATTAACAAGATATTTTTAAAAATAAAGGAGGTGTTTGATTCTGAGTAATAAAGAAAGCAATACAAGACTAAGATACAATGTATTAACAATGGCAATATACATAGTAGGATTGATACTAATAGTACAATTATTTAATTTGCAAATAGTAAATGGAAAAGAATATAGAGAAGAATCAAATACCAAACTTACAAGAGAAACCACAATAAAAGCAGCAAGAGGGTCAATAAGAGATAGGACCGGAGTTGAGCTTGCATCAACATCAACAGGACATAGTTTGCAATTGTATAAAACCAAAATAGACACAGAAACATTTAATAATTGTATGCTAAATGTAATTAAAGTACTAGAAAAAAATGGAGATACATATGTAGATAATTTTCCAATAAACATAAATCCATATACATTTAATTTTTCAAGTGATACAGCTTTACAAAACTGGAAAAAAACTTACCAATTTACAGATGAAGCAACACCACAAGAATGTTTTAATTATTTCAAAGAAAAATACAAAATAAATTACGAATCAGAAGAAGAAAACAGAAAAGTAATAGGACTTGTTTATGAAGTAAAAACAAAAGGATACAGTTTGGCAAAATCAATAACCATAGCAAAATCTGTATCAGAAGCAAGCGTGCAGGAATTTTATGAAAGGTCAGCTGATTTCCCAGGAATAAATGTAGTTACAGAACCAATTAGAACATACACAAAAGGAAGCTTAGCATCACATGTAATAGGATATATAGGAAAGATAAGTGAAAGCGAATTAAAAACAAGAAAAGAGAAATATTCAGCAAATGATTATATTGGAAAAACAGGAGTAGAAGCAGTATTAGAAGAATATTTAAAAGGCGAAGATGGTAAAAAACAAATAGATATGACAGTGGATGGAACAACAACAGGAGAATATGTAACAAAAGAAGCTGTTTCTGGTAGTGATGTTATATTAACAATAGATGCTAATCTACAAAAAGTAGCAGAGGATTCCCTAAAAACAACTATTGAAAAAGTAAAAAATGGAGAATTTTTTGAACAATATGATGCAAAAGGTGGAACAGTAGTTGTAACGAATGTAAAAACAGGAGAAGTGCTAGCATTAGTAAGTTATCCAGACTATGATCCATCTGTAATGTATAATGGAGTATCTAAGGATAAATTAAACGAATACAATGAACAAAAAGCATTTTATAACAGAGCAATATCAGGGGCATATGCACCAGGATCAATATTCAAAATGGTAACAGCTGTTGCAGGATTAGAAACAGGAGCTATAACTAGAACAGAAAAAATTAGAGATACAGGTATATACAGCAAATACGGCGAAAGCTGGAAGTGCTGGTATTACACTGAACACAAAACAGGACATGGATACATAAATGTATCTGGTGCTATACAAAAATCTTGTAACTACTTTTTCTATGAAGTTGGTGACAGAATGGGAATAGATACATTAGCAAAATATGCAAGACATTTTGGATTAGGAGAAAAAACTGGAATAGAATTGCAAGGAGAAACATCTGGAACATTAGCATCAAAAGAAAATCGCCAAAGCAGAAATCAAACTTGGAACCCAGGAGACACACTAAATGCATCAATAGGACAAGGAGACAACAACTTTTCACCAATTCAAATGGCAAGATATTTAAGTATTTTAGTAAACGGCGGAAAGAAAATAGATTTAAGCATTATAAAATCAGTATTAAGAGCAGATAAAACAGAAGTAGATAAAAGCGAAATAGAAAAATTCGTAAATGAAAAATTAGGGCTATCAAGCCCAGAAAGTGATGATATAAATATTTCAAAAGAAAATATAGATGTTGTGTTAGAAGGCATGAGGTCAGTTGCCCTAGAAAGAGGAGGAACTGCGTATTCTGTATTCAAAGACTTTAACATAGAAATAGGAGGAAAAACAGGTTCAGCAGAAACTTCTACAAATGACGTAAATGCTTGGTTTGCAGCTTTTGCCCCATATGACGAACCAGAAATAGCAGTAATAGTTATGATAGAAAATGGTGGACACGGAAGCTATTCAGCACAAGTTGTAAAAGATATTTTATCAGAATATTTTGGAATGAACGCAAATGGGATGGAAGAAGATACTACTGCAATACCATATACAGAAAGTATTAGATAAATTACAAATGATATACAAAACGGAAGATGGAATATAAAATTAGAGAGGAATGTGTATTGATGAGTAATATAAATATAAATTTAAAAAAAGAAGAAAACATAGTAAAAATCAATCCAGAAGCGGAATATGAAGAAGTAATATCTGAACTAAAAGAAAAATTACCAAAACTAAAAAATTTATACAAAGAGGAAAAAACACCACTATATATAAAAGGAAAGCATTTTGAAAACGAAGAAATGGACGAAATAACAGAACTAATAAAAGAGGATTTAGATGTAGAAATTCAATTTGATAGCCCAAAAGATATGGGAATACACGTAATAAAAAATACCTTTGAAGAAGATTTAAGCATATCTGAAACAAAATATATAAGAGGAGCAGTAAGGTCTGGAACCAGAATAGAATTTGCAAAAAGCCTAGTAATAATAGGAGACGTAAATGCCGGAGCTGAAATAATAGCCGGAGGAAATATAATAGTAACAGGAGCTCTAAGAGGCTTAGCACACGCCGGAGCCAAAGGCAACAAAAAAGCAATAATAGCGGCTCACACCCTAGAAGCTCCACAAATCAGAATAGCCAACATCCTAAAAGAAATGGAAAAAACAGAATCCACCGAAACCAAACAAGCCTACATATACCTAGAAGGAGACGAAATTGTAGTAGAGAAATAATCAAGGGGGGACGTTTCCTTTTGAGGCAAAATGCTTCATTTGGGACACATCTTTATCAAAAAAATGAAAGTTTAGATACTTTCATTTTTTTATGCGTAAATTTTTTATGTGAAAATAATATTAAAAGTGTATAATAAACAAATATATTGTTAATATAAAACATAAGTGATATAATAAATTCGATTTTAAGAATATGAAAGGAAGGAAGAAGTATGGAAAATACAAAAGGAGAAGAATTGAAAAAGGAATTATTCAATATTAAGAAAACAGGATGGAATAATGTTTCGGAAAGTCAAATGGAGGAAATACAAAAATTTGCAGACGAATATATGTATTTCTTAAATGTTGGGAAAACAGAAAGGGAAGTAATAGAAAATACAGAAAGCATATTAAGAAAAAATGGCTTTTCAAACATTGAAGAAAAAGAAAGATTAGAACCAGGAGATAGAGTTTACTATGTAAACAGAGGAAAGAGCATATATATAGCAGTAATCGGAAAAGAAAAAGTAGAAAATGGACTAAACATAGTAGGTGCACATGTTGACTCCCCAAGACTAGATTTAAAACCAAACCCATTATATGAAGATGGTGGATTTGCATTACTAAAAACACATTACTATGGAGGTATAAAGAAATATCAATGGACAACAATTCCACTTGCAATACATGGTGTTATAGTAAAGGCAAATGGCGAAAAAGTAAAAATAAACATAGGAGAAAACGAAGAAGACCCAATATTTACAATAACAGACTTATTACCACATTTAGCATATGAACAAATGGAAAAGAAATTAAAGGATGGAATAGAAGGGGAAGCCCTAAATCTTTTAGTTGGAAGCGTGCCATATGACGAGGAAACCAGTGAAAGTATAAAATTAAATATTTTAAAAATATTAAACGAAAAATATGGAATAAAAGAAATAGACTTTTTAAGTTCCGAACTAGAAATAGTGCCAGCATTTAAAGCAAGAACATTAGGATTTGACAGAAGCATGGTAGCAGCATATGGACAAGATGATAAAATATGTGCATATACATCACTTAGAGCAATTTTAGATGTATACAATCCGGAAAAAACAGCAGTATGCATATTATCAGACAAAGAAGAAATTGGAAGTATGGGCAACACAGGAATGGAATCACATGTGTTTGATAATTTTGTTGCAGAAATATTAAATAAAACAGGAGAAAATAAACCAGATTTATTAGGAAAAGTATTTTGCAACTCTAAAATGTTATCAGCAGACGTAGATGCAGGTTTTGACCCAACATATGCATCAGCATCAGAAAGAAACAATGCTGCTTTCTTAGGAAGAGGAATAGGCCTTAATAAATACACAGGAGCAAGAGGAAAATCAGGTGCTTCAGATGCAAATGCAGAATATGTTGCAGAAATAAGAAAATTATTTGAAGAAAATAATATTCTATATCAATTATCTGAATTAGGAAGAGTTGATTTAGGCGGTGGAGGAACAATTGCATATATATTAGCTAACAAAGGTGTAGATGTAATTGATTGTGGAGTGCCAGTATTATCAATGCATGCTCCATACGAGGTTACAAGTAAATATGATATATATACATCATATAAAGGATATAATAGTTTTTATTTGAAATTTAAAAATTGTTAAAATATACCTAGGGAAGAATTCCAAAGGATGAGCATAAATCAAGACTTGTAATAATACATTGAGATGAATGTTAATGATAATTATAATATTGGTTTGTTCAAAAAAACGAAGTAATAT
The DNA here is from genome assembly GCA_900555835.1 of uncultured Clostridium sp. GTDB lineage: Bacteria > Bacillota > Clostridia > TANB77 > CAG-508 > UMGS1864. The sequence continues at coordinate 14,349 of USMK01000005.1, read as the reverse complement.
AAAAGTTCAATAAATTTTATATTACTTCGTTTTTCTTGTATATTTGGGAAATAATCATATTAATTTAAGAAAATGAATATAATACCACAAAGGAGTATGCCAATGATTGTTTTAAGTAAAAAACGAATTTTATTTATAATGCTAGCTGTTGTGGTTGCTGTTTGTATTCCAAGTATTAGAAAAAACAATGATACTATTGAAGCTACTGCATTGCCAGTTTCAAACAAAGTTATTGTATTAGATGCTGGACACGGTTTTCCAGATGAACGGTGCTGAAAGTACTAATGGAACAACCGAAAATTCAATAAATTTGAAAATAACATTAAAGGTTCAAGAATTATTAGAACAAAGTGGGGGGATAGTTATATTAACTAGGTCGGACGAAAATGGAATATATGATTTGGATAAAAACACACTAAGAGAAAAGAAAGTGTCAGATATAAAAAACAGAGTAAAAATTGGAAACGAAGCACAAGCAGATATATTTGTATCTATACATCTAAACAAAATACCGCAAAGCCAATATTATGGGTGGCAGACATTCTTCCGAAAAAATGACGAAAATAGTACAAAATTAGCTAAAAGCATTCAAAGTAGTTTAAACAAAAGTATTCAAAAATCAAATAACAGAGAAGCACTACCAATCTCAAACAAATATATAGTAGACCATACTGAAATTCCAATAACCATAGTAGAGTGTGGTTTCTTATCAAACCCCGAAGAAGAACAACAACTTCAAAATGCTGAATATCAAGAGAAGCTGGCTTGGGGGATTTATACGGGAATTTTGGATTATTTTAAAACAAGGGAATAAAGCTATAAAAAAATTATAGCCGTAAAAAATAAACAATTTTTTATATTCTTTATTTTTTATTACTCTACAATTATGAGTATATAGTGATTATTCAAAAATTTTCAAATCCAAGAATAATTTACTTTACAACAGCAAAAACTAACAGAAAAGTTAATTTTGTTAGGAGTGTACAATTTGAATAATAAAATATTAAACATAAAAGGAGCGGTATTAGATAAATACCAGCTCGAAAGCTATATGGAAAAAATAGCCTCAGACCATGTTTTAAGTGAGACTTCTGAAAAAGGCACATACCCAATTCCAAGGCTAAAAGAAAACTTCAAATTCATAACAAAAACATATGAAATACTAAATGAAGATTTAAAGCTTGGAATAAATATACATCCGGCAGGAGAGTGGCTATTAGACAATTATTATATAATTGAAGAGACTGTAAAAAATATAGAAAAAGACTTAACACTAGAAAAATACACAAATTTTTTCGGGCTTCAAAATGGAATATATAAGGGAACTGCTAGAATATATGTACTTTCAGCTGAAATAATAGCATATACAGATGGGAAAATAGATGCAGAAATGCTAGAAAATTTGTTAAAAGCATATCAAAAAAAGAAAACCTTAAATATGGAAGAAATATGGTGGATAGGCACATTTTTACAAATAGCTATAATTGAAAATATACGAGATGTATGCGAAAAAATATATATTTCCCAAATACAGAAATACAAAGTAGAAAGTATCGTAGAAAGACTTGTAGAAAATAAAAAAGACTTAAAATTTATAAATAAACCAGATTATCCCGTAAAAAATGTACTAACAGGTGAAATGCGATATCCATTTATTGAATATATGTCATACAGATTAAAAAAGTATGGAAGACAAGCTATTAGCTATTTAAACATATTAGAGGAAGAAGTTAACAAAATGGGGACAACTGTTTCTGAAATTATAAAAAAGGAACACTTTGATATTGCGTTAAAAAAGGTTTCTATTGGAAACAGTATAAAAAGTATAAAGGAATTATCTAGAATAAATTTTTTAGAAATATTTGAAAAAATAAATGGAGTAGAAGAAATTCTAAAAAAAGATCCCGCCAATGTTTACTCTAAAATGGATTACAAAACGAAAAGCTATTACAGAAATAGAATAAAAGAAATTTCTAAAAAAACTAAGATTTCAGAAATATATATTGCAAACAAGGCATTGCAATTAGCTCAAAATGCAATTAATGCAGAGAAAAACATAAAAAAAACCCATATAGGCTATTATTTAATTGATAATCGGAATAGACGATTTGGCAAAAATATTGCAAGTTAATAAAAAATGCCTAAGAAATGAAACAAAAGTAAAGCTATACAAAGCTGTAACACTAGGATTACCAGCAATATTTGCCATAATAATTCTAGCATATATATTAAATGCAACACAAAATACTATACTTGCAGTATTGCTTGGAATATTCTCATATATTCCACTAATCGAAATTGTAATAAAAATAGTAAATACAATTTTAAGTAAAACCACAAAACCAAAATTGATTCCAAAGCTAGACTTCTTAGAAGGTGTACCAAAGGAATATAGTACTTTTGTAGTAATACCAACAATAGTAGATAATAAGAAAAAAGTAAGAAGTTTAGCTAAAAAATTAGAGGTATATTATTTAGCAAATAAATCTCCTAATATCTATTTTGCAATTCTAGGAGATTGCTCTGCTAGTGATAAAAAAGAACTTAAAGAAGATGTAGAGATTATAGAAACTTTAAAAAAAGAAATCCATAAACTAAATCAAAAATATCAAAATTCAGAATTCCCATTATTTCATTTTGTATATAGAAAAAGAATTTGGAATGACAAGGAAAAAACATACTTAGGCTGGGAAAGAAAAAGAGGTATGTTAAATCAATTTAATGAATATCTGCTTGGAAATTCAAAAAATGAGTTTAGAGAAAATAGTTTAGAAAACTTAGATATACCAAAAATAAAATATATTATAACATTAGATGCAGATACTAATTTAGTTTTAAATTCAGGATTAGAACTAATTGGAGCAATGGCACATATTTTAAATAGACCAGAAATAGACGAAGAAAAAAATATCGTTGTAAATGGATATGGAATTATGCAACCAAGAGTTGGAATAAATTTAGAAGATGGAAATAAAAGTCTATTTACGAAAATATTTGCTGGACTACCAGGAACAGATGCGTATGCAAATGCAATATCAGATGTATATCAAGATAATTTTAATGAAGGAATATTTACTGGAAAAGGAATTTATGACTTAAAAGTATTTTCCAAAGTTTTAAAAAACAGAATGCCAGAAAACAAAATTTTAAGCCACGATTTATTAGAAGGCTGCTATTTAAGATGTGGACTTGTTTCAGATATTATGCTATTAGACCGGTTATCCATATAAATACAGTAGCTATATTTCGAGGCTTCATAGATGGATTAGAGGAGATTGGCAAATAGTAGAATGGCTATTTGGAAGAAATAAAAATCCATTAAATAAATTATCTAAATTTAAAATTTTAGATAATTTAAGAAGAAGCTTAGTAGAAATAAATTTGCTATTATGCTTAATTATAATAGGAATAATTTGCACAATATATAAAGTAACAGTATGGCCAATTGTAGCTGTTTTAGTACTAAGTGTGTTTATTCCAATAATAATTGATGTAATATTAAAAAAAGAGTATTTACCAAACCAAAAAGAATTTACACCATATATTACAGGTATAAAGGGAAGCTTTGTTGCAGGAATTATAAATTTTTCATTCCTACCATATAAAGCATATATTTCTGCTGATGCAATAATTAGAGCGATTTATAGATTAGCTTTTTCAAAACAAAATTTGTTAGAATGGACAACTTCCGAAGAAGCGGAAAAGAGCTCAGCAGTAAGCTTAAACCAGTATATAAATTTAATGAAAATAAATAGTTTAGCAGGAATAATTTCATTAATTTGGATGGCAATTTTAAATATAAACTTAGGAATTATAATAATGATGCTTGCTTCAATTTTATGGATAATTGCACCTGTAATTGCGTGGTATATTAGCCAGGAAAAGGAAGAAGACAACAAGTACAAATTGTTAAACAAAGAAGAACAAAAATATATATATGACTTGGGCAAAAAAACATGGGAATATTTTTACGAGTACATGAATGAAGAAAATAATTACTTGCCACCAGATAATTATCAAGAAGATAGAAAAGAAAAAATTGTAAATAGAACATCTTCAACAAACATTGGACTAGGTCTACTTGCAGTAGTTTCTGCATTTGATTTGGGATATATCAATTTAGACGAAACAATGGATTTATTATCAAAGTCCATGAATACAATTGATAAACTAGAAAAATGGAATGGACAATTATATAACTGGTATAATACAAAAACATTAGAACCTTTATACCCAAGATATGTATCAACTGTGGATAACGGAAACTTTATTGGATATATATTTACATTAAAACAATTTTTAATAAGAGTAATGCACAATGAGGCAAAGGAGAGTAAAAATTATAATCTAGCTAAAAAAATGTTTGCAAAATGCAAAGATATAATAAAAAATACTGATTTTTCAGAACTATATGATAAAGAAAAAGGAATTTTTTCAATAGGATTTAATGTAGAAGAAAACAAATTAACAGATTCATACTATGATTTATTGGCATCAGAAGCTAGACAAGCAAGTTTAATTGCGATTGCTAAAAAAGATATACCTGTAAAACATTGGTATAATTTAAGCAGGACATTAACTAGCCTAAATGGATACAAAGGACTTGTTTCGTGGTCTGGAACTGCGTTTGAATATTTAATGCCAAATATAAATATAAAAAAATATCCTCGGAAGTTTATTAGACGAATCTTGCAAATTTTTAATGATGAGTGGAAAAGAATATAGTGCAAAATTAGGAATTCCATGGGGAATATCGGAATCTGCTTTTAATTTAAAAGACTTACATTCCAACTATCAATACAAAGCATTTGGAATACCATGGCTTGGACTAAAAAGAGGTTTGGGAGATGAACGAGTAATAGCACCATATGCTAGTGCATTAGCACTCCCAGACGAACCAGCCGAGGTTATAAATAATTTAAAAGAAATAGAAAAACAAGGAATGCAAGGTAAATACGGGTTATATGAAGCATTAGACTATACTCCTGAAAGACTAAGATCAAATGTAAAAAAAGAGCCAGTAAAAACATATATGGCACATCACCAAGCACTAATATTATTATCTATAAATAACTTGGTTAATAATAATGTATTGCAAAAACGATTTATGAATAATCCAGAAATAGAAGCTGTTGATATTTTACTTCAAGAAAGAATGCCAATAAATGTTATAACTACAAAAGAACGAAAAGAAAAAGTTGAGAAACTAAAATATACAGATTATGAACCATATACAGAAAGAATTTATACAAATGAAAATAAAAATATATTAAATACAAATGTAATATCAAGCGATAAATACACAATTTGCATAAACGAAAAAGGAGATGGAGTAAGCAAATATAAAAATATAATAATAAACAAATACAAAGAAACAGACGACGAGCCACAAGGAATATTTTTCTATATAAAAAATGTAAGAACCCAAAAAATATGGAATGTAACAAAGCCAGACAAAAACGAAAAAAGAGAAGTTCATTTTATGCCAGATATGTGTAAATTTATTGGTGAAAAAGATAATATAAAAACAACACTAAAAATTGCAATTTCACCAAATGAACCAGTAGAAATTAGAAATTTGAAAATTCAAAATAATGGCGATGAAGAAGAAATACTAGAAATAACATCACTTGTAGAACCTGTGTTATCTAGTAAAGAACAAGACTATGCACATCCTGCATTTAACAAATTATTTTTAAAAGCCGAATATTCAAATAATACAAATTCGATAATAGTAAAAAGAAATGCTAGAAACGAAGCTAATGACTGGTATTTAGGACTAAATTTATATACAGAAAATGACACAATAGGAGATTTAGAATATGAAGTTGATAGGAGCAAAATACAAGGGAAAAATTCAACTCCATTTTCAAGAAATTTAGGAATAATACCGGATTTAGATGTAGCAATGAAAAAAACAATAAAAATAAAACCAAATGAAGAAATAACAATAAATTTACTAATTGCTGTATCAGAAGAAAAGGAAAAAGTAGAAGAAAATATATTAAAATACAAAAATGAAGAAAATATACAAAGAGCTTTCCAAATATCTAAAATAAGAGTAGAAGAGGAAAGCAGATATTTAGGAATAAAAGGAAAAGAAATAGAAAAATATCAAAAAATATTATCATATTTATTGTTCCATAATTCAGCTAAAAAATTGTATTTCAAGAATGGAAATGAAACAGAATATAAACAATGCGATTTATGGAAATATGGAATTTCAGGGGATTTGCCAATAATATTATTGAAGATAAAAGATGCAAATGATAGTTATGTTGTAGAAGATTTGCTAAAAGCATATGAATATTTTAGAGCCAAAAACATTCAAATAGATTTTATAATATTAAATGCAGAAGAAAATATATACGAAAAATATGTAAAAGAGGCAATAGAAACAAAAATTCAAAATAAACAATTAGCATATATGCAAAATGTAAAAGGTGGAATATATATAATAAATGAAAAAGAAATGCAAAACAAGGATTTACTAGAATTTAAAGCAAATTTAATTATAGATGCGCACAATGGAAATATAGATTCTATACTAAAAGATATGGAAAAAGATTATGAAGATTCAATAAAAAATATTGGAGAATTACCAGAACCAATAATAGAAAATCAAATGGAAATATCCGGGAAAAAAATCGAAGGTGAAAAATTAAAATATTACAATGAATATGGTGGATTTACTGAAAATGGTAAAGAATATATAATCAGAGTTAGTAAAAACAATAAATTACCTACAACATGGTGCCATATAATTGCAAATCCTAATTTTGGAACAATAGTAACAGAAAATATGGGAGGATTTACTTGGAGTAGAAATAGCAGGTTAAACAGGCTAAGTGCATGGAATAACAACCCGGTATTAGATACACCATCAGAAGCAATTTATTTAAAAGATGTAAAAAACGGAAAAATGTGGACACTAGGAGCATTGCCTGTTCCAGACGAAAATGATTATTATATAACATACGGATTTGGATATGCAAAATATGAGCATATAAGCAATAATATACTTCAAAATGTAGAAATATTTGTACCAAAAGAAGATAAAGTAAAAATAAATATTATAAGACTAAAAAATATTTTGCCAGAACAAAGAACGTTAAAATTGGTATATTATATAAAACCTGTAATAGGAGAAGACGAAATAAAAACAGCAGGAAATATCAGATTAAAAAAATATGGAAATGCATTATTAGCAAAGAATTTGTATGTAGAAGATGTAGAGAAAAACGTGGCATTTGTTAGTAGCTCAGAAAAAATAAAGTCATATACAGGAAGTAAGAAAAGCTTTGTGGGAAGCGGAAATATATATAAGCCAGAAGCAATGAACAAAGTGAAATTAGATGGCGAAAATTCAATTGGGCAAATACCGTGTATTGCAATGGAATTAGAAGTAAATTTAGAAGAATTTGAAAGCAAAGAAATTGTACTATTATTTGGAGAAGGAAAAGATAATACAGAAATAGAGCAATATGTAGAAAAATATAGTCAAATAGAAGAAGCAAAAAAAGCACTTCAAGAGGTACAAAAATATTGGTTTGAAGAATTAAATACAGTTCAAGTAAAAACACCAATAGAATCAATGAATATAATGTTAAATGGTTGGTGTGCATATCAAACAATTGCATGTAGACTATGGGCAAGATCGGGATTTTATCAATCAGGAGGAGCATTTGGATTTAGAGATCAATTGCAAGACACTTTGGGAGTAAAACTATTAAATAGTGAAATAATGAAAAATCAAATATTAAAACATGCATCACATCAATTTATAGAGGGAGATGTAGAACATTGGTGGCATGACGAAAGTAAAAAAGGAATAAGAACAAGATTTTCAGACGATTTATTGTGGTTAGTATATGTAATAATAGAATATATAAAATATACAGGAGACAAGAGCATTTTAGAAGAAAAAGTGCAATATATATCTGGTCCAATTTTGCAAAATGGAGAAGATGAACATTATGATTTCCATCCACAAACCGATTTTGAAGAAAGTTTGTATTCTCACGCAATAAAAGCAATAGAGAAAGCATCAAACTTTGGGAAAAATAATTTGCCTAAAATAGGTTCAGGAGATTGGAATGATGGATTTAGTACAGTAGGAAACAAAGGGATAGGCGAAAGTGTGTGGTTAGCATTTTTTATGTACAGTATATTAAAAGAATTTATCCCAATTTGTGAAGAAAAAGGGGATACAGAGCTTGTAAATAAATACAAAAAAATAATGCAAATGCTAAAAAAAGCATTAAATGGAAATGCTTGGGATGGAAGATGGTTCAAAAGAGCTTATACAGATGATGGCAAAGTAATAGGCAGTATGCAAAACGAAGAAGCCAAAATAGACAGCATAGCCCAAAGCTGGTCAGTAATATCTAGTGCCGGAGACGAAGAAAAGCAAAAAATATCAATGGAAGAACTAGAAAATCAACTAATCGACAAAGAAAATGCCATAATAAAACTACTAGATCCCCCATTCGAAAAAGGAAATATTAACCCAGGCTATATAAAAGCATATCTACCAGGAGTAAGAGAAAATGGTGGGCAATACACACATGCTGCAATATGGGCAATATGGGCAATGACAATTTTGGGAGAAGGAGACAAGGCAGTAAAATATTTTAAATACCTAATTCCAATTGAGCATGCCAGAACACGCGAAACAGCTAATAAATACAAAGTAGAACCATATGTTGTTGTAGCAGATATGTACACAGCACCCAATATAATAGGAAGAGGAGGATGGACTTGGTACACAGGTTCTAGTGCTTGGCTAAATAAAATAGGAATAGAAGAAATTTTAGGGCTGAATATAGAAAATGGAATAATGAAATTAAAACCTTGCATAGATTCCAGCTGGAAAGAATACAGCATAAGATATAGATATAAAACAAGTGTATATAATATAAAAGTAAGAAACCCCAATAATAAACAAACCGGAATAGAAACACTAAAATTAAATGGAGAAATAATTGAAAGCAAGCAAATAAAATTGATAGACAATGGAAAAATAAACGAAGTTGAAGCTATAATGTAAAAATATTTTGTATAAATTTAAATAATAAATCAAAAATGTGAAACAAATTTGATAAAAAAATCAAAAAAAGTTTCACATTTTTAATTTTTAGTAGGTATAATTAAAAAAACATTTTATAAAGAGCGATAGCAATATTTACTAATACAGAAAATATGTGAATTTGCAATCTTCTAGAAAACATGCTATAATTAACATAATGGAGAGGTCCATTTTTTAACCGTTATAGGAATTATGACTTTAAGGAGGTATTAGCTATGAAACGGTGTGAAAAGTTTGTGCTTGAGGCGCAAAAAGGGATAACTTTTGAGGTCTCCGATGGAGCAAATGAAAAGCAAGATAACAAAGCTTTGAATAGTGAGTCATCAAATGAAAATTTCGAAAATTATAAAAATCCACCTATACCAAGTTGGTACAAGCACATTTGCGGAGAATGGAATACTGGATTTGTAATTGAGAGAAGCTACGATGGCAGTCAGTTTGTGTGGGTTCCTGTTGAAAGTCTTGCGCCTAATGGAACACTTGACGGAAAACATTTTTCAAAAAAATTTGGTAGACGAAATTACCGGCATGATAAATTTGCGAAGTATAATGGATTCGAGGAAAATGTAAATGAAGAACTACGCAAACAAATTAAAAGTGTAAGGAAATATGGAGGATTTTATATTTCACGTTATAACATTTCAAAAGATTCAGAGGGAAGACCTCAATCGGTAAGAGGAGTTGAACCATGGGTAAACATTGTTCACGATGAAGCAATGAGAGTGGCTTCTACTATTGAATGTAATAAAACTGTTAAAAGTCATTTAACTTTTGGATCAGAATATGATTCGATATTAGAGTGGCTTATAAAGACGGAAGCTAAGACTCGTGTGGAAATTGAAGAAAACTCTACTGGTTGGGGAAATTATTGTGATACAGCGAAGCCTCTTAAAAAGAGAGTTGAAACTGGAAAACGAAAAAAATGGTGTGCTAATAATATCTATGATTTGGCTGGAAATGTAAGAGAATGGACACAAGAATATTTTTATCGGAGTTATTACAATAATGATAATTATTGTTGTGGTGAACAAAAGGTGGTTATGCGTGGTGGAGATTATGAAGACAGCGGGCACGAGCATCCTGTTTCTTATCGTGGTGTGGGTTCGGGTAATGTTTGTTGGCAGCCCGAAGAATCTATTGGCTTTCGTGCAGCTCTTTATATTAAGTAAACCTAATTATTTGCTAATTTGCTCCTAAACACAGACAGAAAGAGAGAACTTTGAAATTTCAGAGTCTCTCTTTCTTTTGTATATGGATAGTACATAATATCTTAATTTAGTTAACCAGGAGTAAAGAAGGAAATTTTTTATGTAAAAATATAACACAAAAAAATAAGCTGTGGTATAATAAGCGACAGGAGGTTTGTAAGTATGATTAAATTAGTATTAGTTAGACATGGTCAAAGTGTGTGGAATTTGGAGAATAAATTTACTGGGTGGACAGATGTGGAATTGTCTGAAAAAGGTGTGAAGGAGGCAAAAGAAGCGGGAATTGCTTTGAAGGAGAATGGATTTCATTTTGATTTAGCATTTACTTCTGCATTAAAAAGAGCACAAGATACTTTAAAATATATTTTACAAGAAATGAATGAAGAAGACATAGAAATAAAAGAAAGTTGGAGGCTAAACGAAAGACATTATGGAGCATTACAAGGACTAAACAAAGATGAAACAAAGCAAAAATACGGAGAAGAACAAGTGCTTTTATGGAGAAGAAGTACAGATGTAAGACCACCAGAATTAGATGTAACTGATAGCAGATATCCAGGAAATGACGAAAAATACAAAGGATTAACACCAGAAGAATTACCAAAAACAGAAAACTTAATAGATACAATAAAAAGAGTGCTAGAATATTGGAATTCAGATATAAAGCCAGAAATTGAAAATGGAAAAAACGTAATAATAGTAGCACATGGAAATAGTTTAAGAGGTTTGATAAAATACTTGGACGATATTAGTGACGAAGACATTATAAAACTAGAATTGCAAACAGGTAATCCAATTTGCTATGAATTAGACGAAAATTTAAAACCAATAAAGCATTATTATGTAAAAAACATGTAACAAAAATGTAATAAAACATAGTTCCTTACAAAGAACTATGTTTTATTATTATGTAAAAAAATCTTTTTGTAATTAAATGTAAAAACTAAAAGACAAAGCGACAAAAGACCTCAAAATTAGGCAAAATACCGCAACGTATACATAAAAGGTAGCGTTTGACATTACGCATTTATCAATGTAAAATTAGTAAAACAGAAGAAGCGAAATTCCTATATACGAAGGGAATTAAAAAAATAAAAACTATCAATTGGGGGTAATAAAATGCAAGTAATTAAAAGAGATGGGAGAGTAGCTGATTTTAATATTGAGAGAATCGTAAAAGCTATTACACTTGCAATGTCACAAACACCAGGTGGTGTTGACATCGATTTAGCAAACAAAATTGCAAATCAAGTAGAAAGAAATCTAGAAGATAAGGTTCAAGCTAGTGTTTATGAAATACAAGACCTAGTAGAGAAAAAATTGATGGCATCTTCTAGAAAAGAAGTTGCACAAAGCTATATCACATACAGATATAATAGAGATGTAGCAAGAAAATCTAAAACAAGAGAGGTTTTCTTAGACATAATAGGTGCAAAAGCAAATGAAATAACAAGAGAAAATGCAAACATGAATGCAGACACACCAGCAGGAATGATGATGAAATTTGCTAGTGAAACAACAAAACCATTTGTTGATGACTTTTTATTATCCACAGAAGCCAGAAAAGCTGTAAAGGATGGATTTATTCATATTCACGATAAAGACTATTATCCAACAAAAAGCTTAACTTGTTTGCAACATCCATTAGATAAAATATTAGAAAATGGATTTAAAGCAGGTCATGGTTCTTCTAGACCAGCAAAAAGAATAGAAACAGCAAGTATTTTAGGCTGTATTTCTATGGAAACAGTACAAAACGAAATGCATGGAGGACAAGCTATACCAGCTTTTGATTTCTACTTAGCACCATTTGTAAGAAAAACATTTATAGAAGAAGTAAAAAAAGTAGAAGAATTATTAGATAAAGATTTATCAAAATTATATAATATAAAAATAAAAGACTACACTAAGAAAGAACTAAAAGGCTTAAAAGGAGAAGAAAGAGATTTACAAGCAGCTATAAATTCAACAGTAGACAGAGTCCACCAATCAATGGAAGCATTTATTCATAATATGAATACAATCCATTCAAGAGGAGGAAACCAAGTTGTATTTAGCTCTATAAACTATGGAACAGATACATCAGCAGAAGGAAGATGCATAATAAGAGAAATCTTGCTTTCAACAGAAAGAGGAGTAGGAAACAACGAAACCCCAATATTCCCAATACAAATATGGAAGAAAAAAAGAGGGGTAAATTATTTACCGGAAGACAAAAACTACGATTTATACAAACTATCTTGCAGAGTTGCAGCAAAAAGATTTTTCCCAAACTATATAAATCTAGATGCAACATTTAACACACATCCAAAGTGGAATGCAGAAGACCCAAAAAGATACATATACGAATGTGCTACAATGGGATGTAGAACAAGAGTATTTAAAGATAGACACGGAGAAGATACATCAGTAGGAAGAGGAAATTTATCATTTACAACAATAAATCTTCCTGGATTAGCAATAGAGTCTGCATTAGAAGCACAAGAAAAAACAGGTGTGAAATTTGAACTTGGCAGAGGTTCAGAAGAAAATATGACTACTACATATAAAAAGACTGTAAAGAAAATATTTATGAACAAATTAGAAGAATATGCAGGAGTTGTTGCAAAACAATTATATGATAGATATAAATTCCAATGTACAGCAATTGCAAAACAATTCCCATTACTAATGTCTGGACTATGGGAAGACAGCGATAAATTAAAACCAACAGATTCAGTAGAGCCAGTTTTAAAACATGGAACATTAGGAGTTGGATTTATAGGCTTAGCAGAAGCTTTAACAGTACTAACAGGTAAACATCACGGAGAATCAGAAGATTCACAAAAATTAGGATTAGAAATAATTGGAGAATTACACGAATTAGTAGAAGGATTTTCAGATAGATATGATTTGAATTTCTCAGTTCTAGCAACCCCAGCAGAAGGATTATCTGGAAGATTTACAAGAATAGATAAAAAGAAATATGGAGTAATATTAGGTGTAACAGATAGAGAATATTACACAAATAGTAATCATGTTCCAGTTTGGTACAAATGCACAGCAGAACAAAAAGCAAGAGTGGAAGCACCATATCACGCTTTAACAGAAGGTGGACATATATTCTATATCGAATTAGATGGAGATGCTACACACAACCCAGATACAATTGAGGCAGTTGTAGATTTAATGGATAAGTATAATATGGGCTATGGAAGTGTAAACCATACTAGAAGCAGATGTATGGAATGTGGATTCGAAAATGCAGATGCAAACCTTACAAGATGCCCAGTTTGTGGAAGCACAGATATTGATACAATTCAAAGAATTACAGGATATTTAGTTGGAACAACTTCACGTTGGAATAATGCAAAACTTTCAGAATTAAGAGATAGAGTAACACACATTGGTGGTAATGATGAAATAAAAGGAGCATAAAAGGGGGACTATATAAAAATGAATATGGCAGGTTTTTACGATGAAAGCATATCAAATGGATTAGGATGGAGGGCTGTATTATTTGTAAGCGGATGCCCACATCATTGTCCAGGGTGCCATAATAAAATTGCACAAGATTATAATTATGGGAAGAAATTTGACAAAGAAGAGATTATAAATAAGATAATGGATAATTCTATTCTTAAAGGGATTACCATAAGTGGAGGAGAGCCACTTTGCAAGGAAAATATGCCAGAAGTGCTTGATTTTATAAAAGAAGTTAAGCAAAAGAGACCTAATTTTAATGTTTGGTGTTATACTGGATATACACTAGAACAGCTAGAAGATAGGAAGGATGAGATTACTGATGAGTGCTTGAATGAGATTGATGTGTTGGTTGATGGAAGATTTGTGGAGTCTAGAAAGGATCCAAACCTAAAATTCCGTGGTTCCTCAAACCAAAGGATAATTGATATTCACAAGTCTCTAGCTGACCACGAAGTAGTGCAACTTGCAATCTGATTTTGATTTATAAATTTATAGCCGTGGAAAGAGTAGATAAACTATAAAATTTACTTCATTCCTCGGCTTGCTGCATATCCTACGAAATCTAAATTAAATCTTACGAGCCTCTCC
>USMK01000004.1 GCA_900555835.1 uncultured Clostridium sp. | reverse complement strand
ACCCATTATCAGAATTAACACATAAAAGAAGAATTTCAGCATTAGGACCTGGTGGACTTTCAAGAGAAAGAGCAGGATTCGAAGTAAGAGACGTTCACTTTACTCATTATGGTAGATTATGTCCAATCGAATCTCCAGAAGGACCAAACATTGGTCTTATATCTGCAATATCTTCATTTGCAATAATTAATGAATATGGATTTATAGAAACACCATATAGAAAAGTTGATAAGAAAACACATAAATTAACTAACATAGTTGAATATATGCCAGCAGATGTTGAAGAAAAATTTGTTATAGCTAAAGCATCTGAACCAGTTGACAAAAACGGTAAATTCACGAACAAAAAAATAAAAGTAAGAATAGCAGAAGAAATAGCAGAAGTTGAACCTGAAAGAGTTGACTATGTTGATGTTTCACCACAACAATTAGTTTCAGTAGGTGCTGCAATGATACCATTCTTGGAACATGATGATGCTCACCGTGCATTAATGGGTGCAAACATGCAACGTCAAGCAGTTCCACTATTAACAACAGATTCACCAATGGTAGGAACAGGAATGGAATACAGAGCTGCAAAAGACTCTGGAATAATGGTTTTAGCAGAAGCAGATGGAACAATAGAAAAAGTTACTGCAGATGAAATAACATTAAAAACTAAAAAAGGTCCATCTGCAATTACATCTCCAGCTTTTACTTTTTCACCTTTTACAACGATTGGTCTTTGATTTATACAAGTTCCACCATTTGTTCTTTTGAATTTACGTAATTTATATGTTGTTTTATTTCCTTTATTATTTTTAATTACAATTTCGTCTCCTGTAACTCTTTCAACTGTTCCATCTTCTTTGCTTAAAACTGTTATTCCAGAATCCTTTGCAGCTCTATATTCAATACCTGTTCCAACCATTGGTGAATCTGTCATTAGTAATGGAACAGCTTGTCTTTGCATGTTTGCTCCCATTAACGCACGGTTTGCATCATCATGCTCTAAGAAAGGAATCATTGCTGCTGCAACTGAAACTAATTGTTTTGGAGATATGTCGATATAATCTACTTTTTCTCTTTCAACTTCTATGATTTCATCTAAGTATCTAACTTTTACTCTCTTATTTTTAATTCTGCCTTCTTCGTCTAGTGGTTCATTTGCTTGTGCAATAATATGTCCATCTTCAACATCAGCTGACATATATTCTACTTGGTCTGTTACTTTTCCTGTTTCTGGATCTATTTTTCTATATGGTGTTTCAATAAATCCATATTCATTTATTACAGCAAATGAAGAAAGTGCTGATATAAGTCCAATGTTTGGTCCTTCTGGTGATTCTATTGGGCATAATCTACCATAATGTGTGTAGTGAACATCACGAACTTCGAATCCTGCTCTTTCTCTTGAAAGACCACCAGGTCCTAATGCAGAAATTCTTCTTTTATGTGTTAATTCAGAAAGAGGATTTGTTTGATCCATAAATTGTGACAATTGTGAGCTTCCAAAGAACTCTCTAATTGAAGATGTTATAGGTTTTGTGTTGATCAATGTTTGTGGTGTTACAACATCTAAGTCTTGAATTGTCATTCTTTCGCGAACCACTCTTTCAAGTCTTGTTAAACCTACTCTGAATTGGTTTTGAAGAAGTTCTCCAACACATCTAATTCTTCTGTTTCCTAAATGATCTATGTCATCTACGTTTCCTAATCCGTATTGTAAGTCTAATAAATAGTTAACAGATGCTAATATATCTTCTGTTGTAATATGCTTTGGTATTAACTCTTCTATTCTGTCTTCGATTTCTTTCTTTAATTTAGACTCTTCTGTATTTTCTACAATACCTTTTAATACTTCAAAATTAACATTTTCTTTAATTTTTAAATCAGATAAATCTAAATTTGGTAAATATTTATGTATATCTACTGTTCCGTTTCCAATTACTCTAACTTTTCTGTCATTTACTTTCAAATCTACAATATTAATTCCAGAATTTTGAATTTCTTCTGCCATTTCTTTTGTTATAACAGAATCTTTTTCTACAATTAGTTCACCTGTTTCAGTATTTACAATATCGTCAAAAGCAACTTTATTTGTAATTCTTTCAGCTAGGCTTAATTTTTTGTTGAATTTATATCTACCAACTTTTGCTAAGTCATATCTTCTATTATCGAAGAATAATCCACTAAATAAATTTCTAGCAGCATCTACTGTTGGCAATTCTCCTGGTCTTAATTTTTTATAAATTTCTATAATAGCTTCATCAGCTGTTTTTACTGTGTCTTTATTTATTGTAGCAACTAATTTTCTATCATCACCAAAATATTCAATTATTTGTGTATCTGTTTCTAATCCTAGTGCTCTTAACAAGCAAGTTACTGGTAGCTTTCTTGTTCTATCTATTCTTACATAGAAAACGTCATTTGCATCTGTTTCATATTCAAGCCAAGCACCTCTTATTGGCATAACTGTTGATGTAAATAATTTAGCACCTGTTTTGTCATAATCAGAAGCATAATAGCATCCTGGTGAACGAACTAATTGGCTTACTACAACTCTTTCTGCACCATTGATTATAAAAGTACCACTATCTGTCATAATAGGGAAATCACCTAAATAAATTTCCTGTTCCTTGATTTCTCCTGTTTCTCTGTTAATTAATCTTACTTTAACATGTAGTCTTGAAGAATATGTAGCATCTCTTTCTTTTGCCTCTTCTATTGTGTATTTTGTATTTTCTTCCATGTAATAGTCAAAAAATTCAAGTACAAGATTTCCAGAATAATCTTCTATTGGAGAAATATCTTTTAAAACTTCTCCTAGTCCCTCTTTTAAAAACCATTCATAAGAATCTTTTTGAACTTTGATAAGATTTGGCATTTCTATAAAATCGCCAATTCTTGCAAATGTTTTACGTACACATTTTTCGTGTTTAACATCTGTTAACAAAAAAATCACCCCTATTAATACTAAATGCAAAAGCATTCTTAAATTTTTTGGCAGATTTATAATACTTTTAAAAATTACAGAAGAAAAGTCCCTCTTAGCCTAAGTTCAAATCATACAAGAATAAAATTTTACTGCTCCTCAATTTTATTCTTCTATAATTACTTCCCTAGTTAATTCCTCAATTCTTCTAATTTTTCCAAGTCGTTATTTAGGCAATAAAAAGGTATACTAGCAACTTCACATAATTTGCCAGCTTACCTTCTTATAAATATTTAATTTTTAATCGCAAATTTATTTTCTATCTTAACCACCCTAATACTCTTATTTCCCTAGGAGATTAACACTTTTAATAACGTCATTTCAAGATTTTAAAAATATTCTATAATAATATATCACACTAAGATACAGCTTGTCAATAAAAAATTACTAAAAAATTCATTTTTTATTTACAAAATCAAGCTATCCTTCATAAAATATTATATAAAATTTATTATATATGTTTTATTTTATTTATATATATGCTATAATTGAATTATATTTATATTTTAGGAGATAACAAATGAATAGTTCATCCATTAGTGCTAATGAGTTTAGGGCAATAATTAAAGATATTGTTGAAAATGATACAGTACAACAAATGCGTAATTTTAGGCAACATTATGATACTTCTTGCTTTGATCATTGCTATAAAGTTGCTTTAATTTCTTACATAATATGTAAGAAATTAAATTTAGATTACATATCTGCTGCTCGTGCAGGAATGCTTCATGATTTGTTTTTATATGATTGGAGAATACGTGAACCTGGTCGAAAAAGATTTCACGCCTTCCATCATCCACGAATTGCATTAAATAATTCACTTAAAATATTTAGCCTAAATAAAAAAGAACAAGATATAATTTTAAAACATATGTGGCCAATTACTATAATTCCACCCAAAAGCATGGAAGCATTTATAATAACTTTTGTAGACAAATACTGTGCATTATTAGAAAGTTATGTTCACTACAAACAAAATCGAAAATTAAATGTGTTATATAGATATACTTATGTATTTTTGAGCTTTTTAGTAATTAAAATAATGTAAAGAAAAAAGGAGCTAATTTTTAGCTCCTTTTTCTTTTACATTATTAAGTTGTTTAAATGTTTTCGACGAATTGGTGGCTCTTAGAAATACGCCAAATAGCCTCCTTGTCTTTCAGGGCTTTTTCCTTGAAAATAATTTTTAATCCATTTCCTTCCAAAGACAGCAGTTTGTAAAGTTCATCTCCATCCAGAACAGCTTTGGCAACTTGTAAATGCAATCCATGTTGCATTACATATCCAATCATTTCCAGAAATACAGGATAAGGATTTTCATTTACATTGCGTTTTTCAATTCTAACTTGATTCAGTGCACGCAAATTTGAAATATCTTCCTGTTTTTGGCGCTCTTGTTTTAAAAAGATTTCAGCACTACGTGCTTCATAACGTAATCTTTCTTGTTCGTCCTCAACAAACATAATCTTTTTAATACCAACCTCATTTGCCCAAGTAATGAAAGAATGCAAGTCCTGAATGGTTTTCATTTGGCTAATTTTTAAATCAACAACAAAAACAATTTTTTCTTTAAGTCTTTTGTCCATTTCAAGATAGTCATTTTCCAACAAGGCAAAGGTTTTAAGCCTCTTGTTATTTTCAGCATCTTTCCAACTCACTCTGTTTATCATTATTTTTTCAAACAAATCTAAATCAGACTGATATTTTCGCCAGTACATTTTAGTAGCGGTTGTATGCAAAACGCATTTCTTATCTGGAATGGTTTCAATAATTTTTTTCACCCGTTCCATTTGTGGAAGAGATCCGTTTGCAAATTCATAACATTCTGCATTGCGATGTTCACCAGTAATAACAAAAGGTTTTGCTCCTAAGCTAATCCGTTTAGCAATCGAAAAATTACCATAGTGATTATGCTCCAATTTACCACCTTTCAAAATTCTTTTTGCTTCGTCTAAATTCATGTCTAACATAATGATGTACCTCCTATAATAATGTAATTAGAATAAATTATCGACTTATATATTTTACCACATTTACATAATATTTGCAAGTGTCATGCTGTTTTTAGTTCTAATCTTAATTTATCAGCAATCATAGCAATAAATTCTGAGTTAGTTGGTTTGCCTTTTACTGCTGATACTGTGTAACCGAAAATTCGCTCTACCGCATCTGTTTGGCCTCTTCCCCATGCTACTTCTATGGCATGGCGAATAGCTCTTTCTACTCTACTTGGTGTTGTACCATATTTTTCTGCAATTTCTGGATATAGTTGTTTTGTAATTTGATTTAATACATCAATATTATTTACTACAATTATTATTGCATCTCTTAAATATTGATATCCCTTTATGTGTGCTGGCACTCCAACTTCATGAATTATATTTGTTACTAATGCTTCTACATGATTTTCGTCTTTGTTTGATTTATCTTCTATTTCTATGTATTTAGGTTTTACATCTCTTGATATATATGTATTTCTTATTTGTGTATTTTTATACATTTTAAGTTCTCTTATTCTTTTTACAAGTAATTCTATATCAAATGGCTTTACTACATAATATTGTGCTCCTAAGCTTATTGCTTTTTGTGTTATTTTATCTTGACCTACTGCTGATAGCATTATGCATAATGGAACTTTTTCTAATCTTATGCTATTTAATTCTTCTAATACTCCTAAGCCATCTAGATGTGGCATAATAACATCTAATAAAACTACATCTGGGTTTGTATTTTTTATCATTTCTACTGCTTCTTTTCCGTCTTTTGCAACAGCTATTACCTCCATATCTTCTTGGTTTTCTAGACATTCTGTCAAATTATTTGCAAAATCTGCATTGTCATCTGCTATCAATACTGTTATTTTATTTTTCAAAACAATTCCCCCTAATAAAATAAATTTGTAAAAATTTTACATTTTCATTATAATATGTTTTCGACAAATGTGCAATAGATTTTTGGAAATTTTTTCTAATTTTTGTATTTTCTTCATTTTGTTCTTTTCTCTATGTACTTAGTTTCCAGTATTTCTGCACATTCATACATTTTATCTTTTTTTACAAGATTTTCTTCTATTTCTTTTTTTACTTTTTCTGATATTTCTGCTATTATTTCTATTTTTTCTAAATATGTTGTATCAATTATATTACACAAATTTTGTTTTAGATAATATTTTAATTCTTCTTGTTTATTATAATTAGTTACAAATTTTATTTTATATCCAATTTCTTTTTCTACAATAATTGCATTTTTTATTGATTCCGTGGTAGCCTTAGTATAGCATCTTACCAGTCCACCTGTCCCTAGTAATATCCCGCCAAAATATCTTGTTACTATAACAAGTATATTCTTTAAATTATTTTCTTTTATTACATTTAAAATTGGCATTCCAGCTGTTCCTGCCGGTTCTCCATCATCACTAGATTTTGTTGATTCTGTATTTTCTTCTAATATGTAGTATGCATAGCAATTATGCCTTGCATCTGAATATTTTTTTCTTATTTCTTTTATAATTTCTTCTGCTTTTTCCTTATTTTCTACATAAAATGCTTGTCCTATAAATTTTGACTTTTTTTCTATAATTTCAGCAATTCCATTATTTTTTATTGTTTTTAATTCTTGCATTTAATCACTCCTAATTCATTCCAGCAGTATATCCAGTACTATAAGCGATTTGCAAATTAAATCCACCTGTATAAGCATCTACGTCAATAATTTCTCCCGCAAAATATAATCCATTTATTAATTTAGATTCCATTGTTTTAGGATTTATTTCTTTTATGCTAATTCCTCCTGCAGTTACTATTGCTTCTTCTATTTCTTTAAAATCTTTTATAATTAATTCAAAATTTTTTAATAAAACTACTAAATTGAGTCTTTCTGTTCTAGTTATTTCATTTACATGTTTATCTGAATCAATTCCCGATTTTTCTATTATTACAGGAATTAGTTTTTGTGGCAATAACTCATTTAAGCTGTTTTTGAATTGCTTATTCTTCATTTTTTCAAAATCTCTTTGAATTCTAGCATCCAATTTTTCATTTGTTAATGCTGGTTTAAAATCTATCTGTAATTTTACTTTCTGCTCACTTAATAATTTATTTATATTCTTATATCTTAGCATTACTGCTGAGGCACTAAGTATTATAGGTCCAGAAACTCCAAAATGTGTAAATAACATTTCTCCAAAATCTTCATATATTTTTTTATTTTCTGTTTTTATATGTATTTTTACATTTTTTAAGCTTAGTCCCTGTAGCTCTTTGCATATGCCTACTTCGTACATTTTAAGTGGAACTAATGAACCTTTTATTTCTGTAATAGTATGTCCTAATTTCTTTGCCATTTCATATCCATCTCCTGTTGAACCAGTTGCTGGATAACTTTTTCCTCCTGTTGCTAATATTACTTTTTGAGCTTCTATTTTTTCATTGTTTTCTGTAATCACACCACATACAGTATTTTCTTGTACCAAAATTTCTTTTACTTTTGTATTTGTTTTAATTTTTACATTTAGTTTTTTTAGTGTTTTTAATAAAGCATTTAATACATCCATTGATTTATCACTTGTTGGAAATATTCTGTTTCCTCTTTCTACTTTTGTATGTACTCCTTCTTTTTCCAGCATTTTAATTATGTCTTGATTATTAAAGTTTTGAAATGCGCTATATAAAAATTTTCCATTCCCAGGTATATTTTTTATAAATTCGTCTATATCAATTGCATTAGTTATGTTGCACCTTCCTTTTCCGGTTATTAGCAATTTTCTGCCACAAGTATTCATTTTTTCTAGTATAGTTACATCGTTTCCTTCTTGGGCAGATTTTATAGCACTAAGCATTCCTGCTGGTCCTCCACCTATAATTACAACTTTCATACACATTCTCCATTACCTTATATTTTGAATCGCTTTTAATACACCTAATTTGCCATATTCATATGTTAGTCCACCTTGCATATATGCTATATATGGTTCTCTTATTGGAGCATCACAACTTAGTTCTATCGAAGAACCATTTGTAAAAGCTCCTGCGGCCATTATTACCTTACTTGTATATCCTGGCATATCCCAAGGTTCTGGTATAGCATTTGAATCTATCGGGGAACCCATTTGAATGCCTTGACAGAATTTTATCAATTTTGTAGGTTCTCCAAATATTATTGTTTGAACAATATCTACTCTTTTACTATCAAACTTGGGTTTAACATCATATCCTAATTTTTCAAGCATTCTGCTTGTAAATACTGCTGTTTTTAAACTTGAAGCAACAACTGATGGAGCGAAAAATAATCCTTGCAAAAATGCTTTATTTAATCCTAAACTTGGTCCAACTTCTTTTCCTTGTCCTGGTACAGTAAGTCTTTCTGCTACTAATTCAATCAGTTCTTTTTTTCCTACAACATACGCACCATTTGGAGCAATTCCACCACCTAAGTTTTTAATTAAAGATCCCACAACAATATCTGCTCCTATTTGTGCTGGTTCGATTTCTCTTACAAATTCACAATAACAGTTGTCTATCATAATTATGGTTTCTGGTGATACTTGTTTTATTTTTTTAATTATATCTTGTACTTTTTCTATACATAAGCTATCTCTTGTAGAATATCCTGTTGACCTTTGGATTTCTATCAATTTAACTTTTCCCTTTTTTAATCTATTTATTATTTTTTCTTCGTCAAATTGATTATCAACTAAATCTATTTGTTCATATTTTACTCCAAAAGATTTTAATGAACTAGGATTTTCTTCAATTCCAATTACTTTGTCTAATGTGTCATAAGGTTTTCCATTTATGCTAAGCATTACATCTCCTGGTCTTAATAATCCAAACAAAGTAACTGTTAAAGCATGTGTTCCAGATATGAATTGAGACCTAACTAAGGCATCTTCTGCTCCTAGAACCTCTGCAAATATTGATTCTATTGTTTCTCTACCAATATCCCCATATCCATATCCTGTTGAAGAATTAAAATGAACTTCTGAAACTTTATATTTTTGAAATGCTTTTAATACTTTTAAACTATTTATTTGGCATATCTTATTTATTTCTTCTAGTTCTGGTTTTATTTCTTCTTCAACCTGTTTTGCTAAATTTTCTATTTCTTCACTTATTCCATATTCTTTATACATAATTTTTACCTCTTATTCTATTTTATCGTCTGTGAAGTATGATACTCCACCATAATTTATTTTATGATATTTACCTATAAATTCAGGTTCTATATTAGAAGGAATTTCGTATGTTGGGGCTACAATTACGGTTCCATCCTCTCTTATAACTCCCCATTTGTTTCCTTCCTTTATTCCAGCAAAACCATATCTATTAAATTCTGTTACCATATCATAAACTTGATTTACAACTACTTTTCCATCTTTGTCTTCAAATCCCCATAGTCCATATTTTGATGTTGCAAAAAGTGTATTATTAGGTAGTGCCTGTTTATTTGTTATTATTTTTCCGTCTAAACTTATGTATTTTGTTTCTGTATCTGATACAATTTTTATATAATTTTCTGCTGTATATAATTTTGCATTTTTCATTATTGCAACTTGTTTTATATCAGAAGAATAAACTTCTAGTACACCTTTGCTATTATCACTAACTTGTATCATTTCGGTTCCTTTTATCTTTTGCACTAAATTATATTGAATCCCTAATACAATATTTCCATAATGATCTATAATTCCAATTTGATTATCTTCGTTATATGCTGAAAAATACTCTCCTTGTAAATATTCTATATATGTATATTTATTTGTTGTTGTTTCTACTCCATTTTCGTTTATAATTCCATATAAATTGTTTTGTCCTACTGTTATAAAATATTTAGGATTTTCTGTTGCTATAACTTTTTTGTAGTTATTCTCTTTTTGTTCGTTTCCACTTCTATCAAAATTCACAATTTTACTAGCTTTATTTGTTGCCTGTATATATATTCCCTTATAAGAAATTTCTTTATATTCAGTATTCAAAATCACATTTCCATCTAAATTGCAAATCCCATATAGCTCATCTTTTTTTACTTTTACAAGTTCAATTGTTGAATCATATTCCATTTGGTCATATATGTTTTCTAAAACTTCCTTATTATTTTTTACTAATCCCTTTTTACCATTTTGTGTTGTTATTAAGCACACATTTTTATCTTTTGTATTTGTTAGCCTTGAAATTTCATCATATTCATTTTTCAGCACTTCTTTTCCCTGATTATTTAAATATCCATATAGCATTTTATTTTCTTGCTTTATTCCAACAATATATCCCGCTTCTTTATAATCAACTTGATTATAATATCCATCTCCAACAATGCTATCATATTTTATTTTTACAAGTTCCACTCCTTTTGCATTTATAACACCTTGTTTTCCATCTTTTTGCACTAATAATTCGCCTTCTTTATATGGTACACTTTCTACTTTTTCATATATTGGCTTTGTTATTACTTTTCCATCAAGATTTATCAAGCCATATAATCCATTTTGTTTGTATCTTAATACGGCTTTTTCAAAAGGAATATCTCCTATTGTTCCTGTTACAGAAATTGCTGTTACTTCATCATAATTATTAAATATTTCTTGTCTATTTTCATTTAAAATAACTGTTTTATCTGAATTACTGCATATAAAAACTGCTTTCTCTGGGTTTGGTAATTGAATATAATTATATTCTGGTTTTATAACGGTTTCTCCTTTTGTATTAATTATTCCTACTTTTCCGTTTTTATATAATGTATAATAATTAGGATTTGTTATTTGTGTTAATGTATAATTTTTCCTAGATTTTATAATACTATTTACTCCAAATATTATTGCACCTATTAATACTATTAAAATCACAATTATAAATAATAATCTCTTATTTTTCATATTTTTCTCCTTCGTCATTGTAAATCTTATATAGTATTATATATTTTAAATTAGTATCTGTCAATGAATACATATTGCCTTACATTCCTGTTTTAGGTAATTTTTTTACTTGATTTGAATTACTTATTTCTGTTTTATTATTTGTTTGTAAATTGGTATTTAAGTTGTTATTGATATTTGTTGTAGAATTATTGTTAGTATTTGTTATTGTATTATTATTTTCTATATAGTTATTGTTTTCATTATTGTTTATTTTATTTTCATAATTATTGTTAATTATTGTAGTATTATTTGTTGTGTTGTTGATTTCATCTTTATAGTGATCATTCTTTATAGTAGTATTGTTTTCTGTACTATTTTCAACAATCTCAATAGTTACATTGTTTTCTTCTTTTTTTGTTGTTATTAGTTTTGAGTTGTTTATTATTAAATTAACATTCGTATTTTCTTCTACATTTATTTCTACCATTTTATCTAATACTTTGTATCCTTCTGGTGCTTTTACTTCTTCTACCAAATATTTGCCTTGTAATAAATTGTATATTTTTATTTGTCCATCTGCATCTGTTTCCATATTAGAATATATTAATTTTTTATCTTGATCATATATGTTAAAAACTGCTCCTTGTAATTTTTCATTTGTGTTTAAATCTTTTTTGGTAATTATAAGTTCTCCTCCGATACAAGAATACTTAACATTAGCTTCACCTTTTCCTATTTCATTTCTAATTCCTGTTATAAGATAGCTTTGATATTCTGAATTTTCTGGTATACCTATATATATTGGAAGTGTTGTTACTTCTGCCTTCACTTCTATTGCAAGTGTATCTTCTTTATTTACTTTTTCACTTGGAATAAGTACTTTAAAAGTATTCCCTTTATAAAATTGATTTTTTATTCTGTTGTTTTGATCTAAAATTAATGTTCCGTTTGGAATATATCCTCTTAATGCAACTGTATATCTGCCTATTATTCTTGTATTTTCTGCACTAAATGTATTAGCTAAATATACATTCCCATTATATTTTTCTAATTTCCATTCTCCTTTTGTTTGAATTTTTATTTCACTTGAATACGGAAGTTCTGTTTCGTCATTTGCGTGTCTTAATAATGCTTTTACAGCTGATAATATAGTATTTCCTTCCTCAATTACTGCTGAAAACTGATTTATATCTTTATTTTCTAGTATTATGTATATAGCAAGTTTTGTAGCAATAAATGCTTGGGCAGGACTATCACATCCCATGTCTTGCCAAGTTACATTTGGATAACTATTTTTTATAATTCTCCATAGTCTTTCATCTGTTATTTTATCTCCCACTACAACATTGTAATCTTGTCCAACTTCTGCTACTCCCGGCTTAGTTTTATCTATACAGTATACTTGATGTATTCCTCCATTTCCTTCATAATATGTTCTTACAAACTTTAATACTGCATTATCTTCTCTTATTATCGAACCATAATCAGTTCCTTTCTTTATTGTTAAAATCTGTTTGTTTTCTACCGCCATACTTGTGTTTGGTAATATCAGTGAACTTGCCATCATTACCATTATGGCTAATAATATAAATATTTTTTTAATTTTCATTTTTTCCTCCTAATTCTAATGCTTGAATGCATAATCTGTATTCTGGTTTATTTGCTATACAAGTAATCAATGTTATTCTATTTTGCTTCGTATTTTCTAGTGGTTTCCAATTAGTATCTTGTATAACTTCTATTTTATCAATTTTATACTTTCGTTTTTTCCCTAAATAAGTATAATATATTTCGTCTTCTAGTTTTAAATCTTTTAAATTTTTGAAATAATTTACTGGATATCCTCTATTATGAGCAGCTAATCCTACATTTCCTATTATATTTACGGTTTCTTCAAAATGGCCTACATACTTATTCATGATTTCTTCATCTGTTCCATTTGCAATTTGTGCTGATAAGTTTATTACAGGTATTTCTACTTTCCATTCCATATTTGAAGTTACAGCACTGGCAATTTCTTTTACTGCTACTTCTGTTAAAGCTCCATTTTGTAATGAAAGTGAAACACAAATAGCAAGAATTATACTACTAACTCCTTTTACAATAGGCTTTCACTCCTTATATTTTATTTTCATTTTTTATTTGGGTATTTTTTAAGAATTAAAAAATTTCCAGATTTAAAATTGCAATTTTAAGATTCAATATGTAAATATTTTACACTATTTATTTTAATTTGTAAAGCAAAACTTTTCGACATAATTCGACATTTTCTTCTTCATTTTCACATTTTTTCTGTTTGTACATATTATATATTAAAGCGTTAGGCTTTAATTTTTAAAGGAGTGATTAGTAATGGAATTTGAAAAAAAGATTTGTCCAATCGTAAATGTAGATGGTGTTATTGCTAGTGGAAAACAATTTGATGTTGAAATAGTTCTTCCAGAAGATAATCGTCATGTTATATTTGGTGTAATAAAAGATTGTTACAAAGAACCAATATGTGATGCAGTAGTTAAACTTATAGAAGTTGACAAAGAATGTGGCAAAGAAGAAAGAAAACCAGTAGCTCACACATTTACAGATAAAAATGGAGAATTTGTTTTTGGACCACTTTGTCCTAATAAATTTTATGAAATACTTGTATGGGTAAATGAAGTTAAACATGTTAAAGTATGTGCAAAATGTAAACATGAAGGAAAATGTCTTAAGGGTATAAAAATGAATCAATGTGACTTTACAGTATGTAATAAATATGAAGACCGTAATGATGACCATTGCGAACCTTGTGATAAAAGATAATAATAAAAATAAGCTTCAAGTAAACTAACTTGAAGCTTATTTTTTATGCCATTCCTAATTTTTTTGCAAATTGTTTTCCCTTTTTTATCATTTTTCTTTTTGTTCCATTCATTGTGTCTGTATAAGCCATTACAACTCCTGCTGATATTAAAGTTCCCACTATCATACCTTTTACAAATTTCATATTTTACCTCCTAATAACTGCAAATTTTTTATATATGTTTTGCTTTAATTATTATGTGTTTTTTTGCATAATATATACTTCTTTATCATTCTATAAATTTCGCAAATTGATATAAATAGTAAAAACATTCCAAAATATCTTTTTAAACTTGTCGCATTAAGTTTTAATGCTATTTCGCTTCCAATAATAACTCCAAGTAATCCGCCCAATATTATGAATATGGAAAATTTTACATCAATCAATTTTTGTTTAAAGTTTATTATGGTAGCAGTAATTGCTGTTGGTATAAAAAAAATTAAATTTGAGGCTTGTGCTATGTGTTGTTCTAATCCTAAAAAATTTGATAACATCAATATTAATATTGTCCCTCCACCCATACCAAGCCCACTAACACTTCCGGCTATAATTCCTGTTAAAATTTCTATCATATTACCCAACCATCATTTTTATTGACACATATATTAAAAATACTGTAAATGTTAAATTTAATATAATATCTGGTACTTTTTTCAATAATTTTGCTCCAAGTAATCCTCCTATAATTCCTCCAATAGCACATTTTATGCTAATTCCCCAGTTTATATAATTATTTGTATAATATTCTATTCCACTAACTAAAACTAATGGCAATATGCAAAATAATGATGTTGCTCTTGATTCTTGTTCAGTTAATTTTAATAAATATACAAATGCTGGTACTAATATAAGTCCTCCTCCTGTTGCAAATAAGCCATTGACAAGTCCAGCCAAAAAACCGATTATAATTTTTTTTAACATATGGCACCTAATTTCTTATTAATTAGTTTACCTATTTTTTCTATTTTATATACATTATGTTATTAGTTTTTCCGCTAATTCTGTAATTATCTTATCGCATTTTAAATATTGAATTATAATTCTATTCCTTAATTCTTCGTCTGTAACGTTTTCTATGATATCAAACATTTTTTGTAATTCTCTTATGTAATTTTTGTCATTTATTTTCCAATCCTGGTTGCAATTTGCATTTGCCTTCATTTTTCCCCTCCTTCCGTCCTATATCATTTATGCTACATTTTATTACTCCTATCGTTATTTTTAATTCCTTATGTATTATTTTAATACATAAAATGATAAAATACAAGGAAATACGACAAATCTATACTGTAAGTATAATTTTTGGCGTATCTGATACATCAATATTTTATAGAAGGAATGATTCAGAATGATAAAAATCAAACTATCTGACTTATTAGGAAAATATAAAATGAATCAAAAAACTTTATCAAAACTTACAAACATACGACCAGCAACCATTTCTAAAATGTATTATGAA
The DNA here is from genome assembly GCA_900555835.1 of uncultured Clostridium sp. GTDB lineage: Bacteria > Bacillota > Clostridia > TANB77 > CAG-508 > UMGS1864. The sequence continues at coordinate 72,825 of USMK01000004.1, read as the reverse complement.
GAAGTAAAACGAATTGATATTAGACATATCAATAGTATCTGTAAGGCTTTTGATTGTGAAATCTCAGATCTTTTTGAATATATCCCTGATGATTCTGATAATGAAAAGAAACAATAAAAGTAAGCAACCCCTGCTTACTTTTATTTTATTTATTTTTAATTATTTTTGGTTCTGTTTCTACTTTTATATAGTACTTAGTTCCTAGCATTTTGTCTGGCAAATACTGTTGCTCTACTTGATGGTTTGGATAATCGTGTGGATATTTGTATCCCACATGATACCCCATTTCTTCCATTCCCTTTACAGGAGCATTTCTTATATGCATTGGTATAGTTCCTGTATTTTTACTAGAAACATCTTCTAATGCCTGATTTATTCCTAAATATGTGCTATTTGATTTTGGGGAATTTGCCACATATACTGCCGCTTCTGCTAAAATAATTCTAGCCTCTGGCATTCCTATCATATGTACAGCTTGCATTGCAGAATTGGCAACAACAAGCGCATTTGGATTAGCTAGTCCTACATCTTCTGCTGCACAAATTGTTATTCTACGTGCTAAAAAATCTGGTTCTTCTCCTCCATATATTGCCCTTGCAAGATAAAATAATGTTGCATCTGGATCGCTTCCTCTCATAGATTTTATGAATGCACTTATATTATCATAATGACTGTCTCCTGTTTTATCAAAAGCTATCTTCTTTTTAGAAAAACAATCTGCAATTATCTCGTCTGTTATTTCTATAACACCTTCTGAATTCATTTGTGTTGTAAGAACAGCAACTTCAAGTCCATTTAAAGCAGTTCTTACATCTCCATTTGATATTTCAGCAATTTTTTCTATTGTATCCTCAGAAATTTTAACTTTGTAATCTCCCAAGCCTTCTTTATTTACTAATGCGTTTTTTACAATTTTTACAACATCACTTTGTGTTAATGGTTCTAATTTAAACACCATAGACCTTGATATTAATGCTTTGTTTACTTCAAAATATGGATTTTCAGTTGTTGCACCTATTAAAATTACAGTTCCATCTTCTACATATGGAAGTAAAGCATCTTGTTGTAATTTGTTAAATCTATGTATCTCGTCTATAAAAATTATACATCTTCCAGTAGGATTTAAAAATACATTTTTTGCTTCTTCTATAATTCTTTTAATATCTGCCACACCTGAGCTTACAGCATTTATTGGGCAGAATTTGTATTTAGTAGTGTTACTAATTACCTCTGCAAGTGATGTTTTGCCACATCCTGTTGGTCCCCATAAAATTATACTAGATAATCTATCTGCTTTTATAGTTCTATATAAAATTTTATCTTTTCCTAAAATATGTTCTTGTCCAATAAATTCGTCTAAGGTTTTTGGTCTTACTCTATGTGCAAGAGGTTTATTTGTATCCATAAGCTTACCTTCCTAACCTACATCCCTAATATTTTAAGTGCTTTTTTAATTAAATCTTCTACACTTAATTCTTTTGTATCAAACATTCCAAATGCTTTTTCAATTTCCTTTTTGGTATATCCCAAAACTTGCAAAGCTGATGTAGCTTCTTCTACTTGGCTATTATGAGCAATTGCCATTTTAATTTCTGGTACATCACTTTTAGAAATTGCTTGTTCTGTTTTTAATTTATCCTTTAATTCCAATATAATTCTTTGAGCAGATTTTGCTCCTATTCCTGGTATTTTAGTTAAGGTTTTTACATCATTAGAAATTACAGCTAATGCAAAACTAGATGGCGTTATTTCTGAAAGCATTGTTATTGCTGACTTTGCTCCTATTCCACTTACAGATAATAATAATTCAAACATTTTTAATTCTTCTAATGTATTAAATCCATATAAACTTATATTATCTTCTCTTACATAGTAATATGTATGTACTTTAACTATATTGCCAGTTTCAGGCAAATTGCTTATTCCAGCACTAGACATATAAATTTTGTAGCCAACTCCATTCACATCTATTACAACATAATTATTTGATTTTACTTCCAAACTTCCTTTTATATATGCTATCATTTTTTACCCCTTTACTTTTTCTTTTAGTGCAAATGTTATTAAATAAAATACACCAGATATTATTACAATCGCAGGTCCAGCACCAATATTTGCATAATATGACAATATTAAGCCTGTGATTCCAGATACTAGCGAAATTACTACTGCAATTCCGTGGTATTCTCTTATATTTCTTGCAATATTTCTACTTGCAGCTGCTGGTAATATCAACAATGAATTTATAAGTAAAATTCCTATCCAGCGAATAGATAACATTACCATTATTGAAATCATTATTACAAATATATTATCAATTAACCCTACATTTATTCCTTTGCTTCTGGCTAAACTTGTGTTTATACTTACTGTATGTAATTTGTTAAATAATATTAACCATACCAAAATAACTGCAACAAAGGCAATTGCAAGTGATACTATCTCATTTGTAGTAATTCCAAGTACATCTCCTACTAAATATGACGAATATTGGCTAAAATTACCTTGTGCAGATAATATAGCTAGTCCCAAAGCAATTGCAATTGAAGAAAATACACTTATTATAGTATCTGCTCCATAGCTTGTTTTATGTTTTACATAATTTAAAATTATAGAAAAAATTATTGCAAATATAATCATTGAAATATTTGTATTTGCAATTCCAAACATCATTCCAATTGCAATACCAGTTAAAGCTGAATGGCCTAAGGCATCTGAAAAAAACGCCATTTTGTTATTAACAATCATTGTTCCGAAGTATTGCAAAAATAGGGCAAAGTAACACTACCGCAATTAACGCATTTTTCATAAAATCATATTCTATAAAATCAAATGGTAGTACACTTTCCATTACTCCATATATAGCTTCCATTTATTCAAAAATCTCCTTATATTCTTCACTTCCGAAATACCTCATTTGGTGTTCCTTGTTTTATTACTGTTTTATCTAGTAAAATTACCTTATCTGCATATTTTCTAACCATATCTAAATCATGTGATACTAAAATAATTGCCATATCGTGTTCTGTTTTTTGTTTATTTATTAAATCAAAAAATAGCCTAATTCCATTTTTATCAATTCCAGAAACAGGTTCATCTAATATTAACAAATTAGGATTTGATAATGTAGCAATTGAAAGTAAAACTCTTTGCAACTCCCCTCCTGACAAATCGCCTATGCTTTTATCAATTAACAAATCTGCTTCAAATACTTTTAAATGTTCTTTTATTTTTTCATATATTTTTTTATCTTTTTTTAGCCAAATAGGCTTGTTTGATATTATTCCGGCAATTAAATCATATACAGTTGTTGGCATATGTCTCTCTCTATTCATACTTTGTGGAACATAGCCAATTTTCAACTTTTCATATTTATTTTCTTTTTTATCATAAATTTCTATTTTCCCTGTATGTTTCACTTCTCCGAGTAAAGCTTTAAGTAATGTACTCTTTCCTGCTCCATTTCTTCCTATGATTACTGTTAGCTGGCCACAATGAATATGTATATTCACATTTTTAATAATCTCATCATTACCTATTTTTACAGATATATTTTCTGCTTTTATACAATGCAAACCGCATTTATTTGTATTTTCCATAATTACTCCAAACACTCTCTTAATATTTTATAATTATTTGTCATAGCATTTATATAGGCATCCTTGTCCATATTTCCAGTTAAACTAGCATCTAATTCATAAATTTCTGCCCCAGTTTCTTTTTCTAGTAATTCAGCCACTTTTCTGTCATCATTTTTTTCTATAAAAATTGCTTTAACATTACTTTGTTTTGCTTCTTCAATTACTTCTTTTAATTTTTCACTAGATAGTGCACTCTCTTCGTGATCTGTATATACTTCAAGAGTTTGTACATTTACATCATTTAAAATATATGCTAATGCTTCATTACAAGATATTACTGTTTTCTTTTCTTTTGCCATATATGAATTTTGTTTTAAAATATTGAGTTTTTTCATATAATTTTCAGCATTTTCTGTATACTTTTCGGTATTTTCTGGATTTTCTGCACATAAAGTATTTAAAATAACTTCAACCTGTTCAATATAATTATCAAGATCATTCCAAATATGTCCATTTATTCCTTCTGAATCCTTTATTAAATCAAGTTCAACGGTTGATGTTTCTATAATTTCAAGCCCTTTATATTCTTCTTTTATTTTATCTAAAAATGTCTCTATTCCAAGTCCATTTGTTATAAACAAATCCGCCTTAGATAATTTTTTTAAATCTTTGGCTTGTAAGCTGTAATTATGAAGACAACCCACATTATTATCTGTCATATTGCTTACTGTTACATCTTCTATTCCATCTGTAATATTTAATGTCATTATATATAATGGATAAAAAGATGTTACTATTTTAAATTTATTTTCTTCATTTATTTCTTCTTTTTTTACACATCCTGATAATACTATTAAAATAATTAGCATTATTACAAATATGCATACATATATTTTTCTCATAAAATTCACCATAAATATATTATCACTTTTTTTAATTTATAGCAAGTTTTTTATCTTCTCTATCTGTTTAATGGTCTCCGTATATCCTGATTTATAACAAAAATCCAAGTTATCTACATCTAAAAGACCTGTTCCATCTGACGGAATTGTTAGTATAAAATCGCTCATTTCTAGTTGTTCGTCACAAAGTTTATTTCCCATTATATCAATTGTTTTCATTGTGATGTCCATTACATTGCTATTCTCATTTACTGTATCACTGTCAAATCTGATTGCAATTACTTTGTCTGCCCCATTTTCTTTTAATATCCTCACAGGCGTATTATCTAAAACTCCTCCATCTACAAATAAGTAATCCTTGTACTTGCAAGGCTTAAATACAACAGGAAAAGCAGAACTTGCATATATTGCTTTTCCAATTTCAATATCTTGCAGATAATTATCATTATTTATAGAACTTATCACAACCTCTTTTGATTTAGAGATATCAACAGTTGGAATAAGCAGAGGCATTTTTATTTCATTTATTTTACTTATCCCTTTTTTATTTGCAATATTATTAAAGGCTTCTTCCATCCTTTCTCCACTATTTATACCATTTATATTGATTTTTTTATTTACAATAAAATTCCCCACACCAGAAATAATTGGCACTCCATTTAATTCGCATATAGTTTTAGCATATCTTTTAAACAAAATATATATGTAATATGGCGAATATCCCATTGCATATAAAGTCGCAACAATGCTTCCAGAGCTTGTGCCACTTAAAATATCAGGCTTAATTTCATTTTCTTCAAAAGCCCTTAAAGCACCTGCATGCGCAATTCCTCTAATTCCGCCACCAGACAAAGCAATACCAAGTTTCATAACATAAACCTCTCCTCTAATATATAGTATGCTCTATAAAAATAAAGTTAAACAAAAAGAACTAACATTAAGTTAGCTCTTTTTGTTTTTATTTAGTTTTATTTATCTAAAACTTTTTTCTTTATTACAAATACTCCACCAGCAATTATTACTAAGATTACACCTGTAAGTACAAAGTAATGTGCTCTGTTTTCACCAGTTGGTGGTGTTATTACTACTGTTTCTGTCCAATCAGCATCAGCTTCTATTGGAGCTTTTGTTGGGTCTTGGTCACCTGGAATGTCTGATCTTCTACCAACAGTATTTGTATATTGTAAAATTTCTGCTATATTATCATATGATAGATCGTCATCTTCATCAGAAGAAGATATTGTTTTGCTTAATAGAAGTTCTAATGTTTTACTTTCTCCTGGTTTTAATTTAGAACTTGAAGCACTTTCGTTGATAAGAATTTGGTGAATATTCTTTTCTGTAAGTTTAACGTCTTTATCTAAGTATCCATTATTCTCCATTTGTTCAATACTTCCAAATCTTGTTTGTTCCATTGATTGCCATCCTCTACCATTATTATCGTCTGCTCTATATACAAGGCTATTATCAACATAGTCTGCTACTGCATCAATAGATGTTGTAACTATTTGGTCTGAGCTTGATACTTTGCCTGTATAGTAAGTTGTACCAACAGAACTTGATGTAGCTCCTGTGTAATCTACTTCACTATTGTTTGTTACAATAATTTTGTATTTAATTTGTATCGTTGCACCTTGCATTACTTCTTCGTCCATATAGATATGGATTTTACCTTGAATATTTCCTTTGTTATTAGTTACTTGTACATTTTTCTTAATTCCAGCTTCGGTATCTACCAATGTACTTCCATCAGCTAATGTAACTTTTATTCCTTCAATTTCTTTATTCAATGTTATTTTAGCTTCTGGTCTCTTTTCTATACCAAAATCGATATCTCTAATATTGTAAGAATTGATGCTATCTGTTCCACTTGTGTTTGTTGTGTTATATTCAACTTCAACTCTCATTTTAGCAGTATCTGCATACATATATGTTTTTTCCATCAATGTTTTGTGTAATGCAGAAGCAGAAGCATTTTCATGTGATGCTAAAACTTGTGCAATATCATTTTTCATTACTTTTGAATAATTAATTACTTCTAATCTTCTAGCTTCATTATCTTTTGCATCTGATAATGGATTGTTGTTTAAGTAGGTAGAAGATAAATCATACCATTCTGCATTTATGTCATTTCCTTCATGATATGCTGTTGATTTATAATCTTGACCATTGTATGATACTTTATTTTTACTTGCTAATGCTGTTTTTTCAGTATCGCCATAATAGAATCTTACAATGTAATCTCCTGGAATATATCCACTAAATTTATATTCTCCTCTTTCTATATCTGTTGTTCCTGCTTGTACAGTTCCAATTTTTGAATCATATATATTTCCATTTATGTCTACATATTTATATCCAGTTTCACCTGTAAACATTTCTTGCCAGATATATTCATATTGTTTACCATCACTCGCTGTAATTTTTTCTACTAATTGTACTCTTACACCATTTATTTTATTATTTTTAGTTTCGTTGTCATCACGTCTACCGTCTCCAACCTTTTGTCCTGTTTGTAATGTTTTATTTCTTTCGTCTTCCCATGTAAGTCCATTTAATGTTCTTGTTACGCCTTCATATAATTTAACATTAACTGTTGGTGCTATATCTGAGTCATCTTCAAGTGTTGCACTATTTTCTGGATCTAAGTTTCCTGGTGCTGAGTCTCTGTCTATCATACCTACTGGTTTTGATTTAGTTATAGCATTTTGTTCAAATGTTGAATAACTTGTTATTTCAACTTGGTTGCTCTTCTCTCCTAACTTAACAGCTCTTGCCCCATCTTTGTCAACTTCAAATGTTAAGTATAAATAAATGCTTTCACCTGATTGGAATATATTGTTTTCAATTCCTGAAATATATGTCTTTTTGTAGTTTGAATTATAATCTACTGGATCTGTAACATTTAAATTTCCTTCCAAACTACCTATTGTATAATAAGGAGCTCTTGCCACAACCTTGTCTTTTTCAATTGTTCCATCATCATTTCTAATATCTAGCTTTTTATCAGCTGTAATTAGTTTATATGTAGAATCAAAGTAGTCAACTAATTGGTTTATTGTTCCACTATATATTACAGATTGATTGTATATTTTAATTTTATAAGTTACAAATACTTTTAACTCTTGATCTTCTTGTTTTAATCCTCTAAGTGTTGCACCATCTACTGGGTTTAAAGTATTGTTTTTATAGTCGTTTATTCTATATTTGTAATCTGATTGATATACTTCTCTGTTATATTTTACATCACTATATGATGGTGATTTTTTCATTCCAATTTCAAATGCATCTTCTGATCTTGCATTATATTTATAAGTCATTTGTTTATTGTTTATTGTAATAGTTGATGTATAAACATCTTTTGTTAATGCAAAATCAACTTCTGGTCTCTTTTGTAAACCTAAGTTTACATATGCCATATATCCATAGTTAGCATAATATATTTGTCCATTTATAGTCTTAGATGTATCTGCATTATTTACATAGTCACTAAATGGATATCCTGTTGATAATGTATTTGAAGTTTTTGTTTCTAATTGGAAATCCTTTTTAACTTTTCCATCTGAATATGTTGTTTTGATTTTTGAAACTCCATTTGAAGTATCATATTCTAGTGGTTCTGTGTTAGTTATTGTTCCAGCAGAATTTTTAGCACCTTGTGCTGTTATTTCGTAGAACTTGTTATTAAAGTTTTGTCTGTCTTCTGGATTTTCCTCTGCTTTTGAGTCTAACTCATATTTTTCGTCATTTGGATTATTAACATAGTCTTCTGCACTTCCTGATGCAAAACTTTGTGTTGTTTTATATGTTAAACCATCATATACAAAACCTACATCATATCTTCCTACTGGAATTTCGTTAAATACATATGCACCATTAGAATCTGTATATGTTGTTTTTATAACATCTGTTGAACCATGTTTATATAATTTTACTTCAACATTTTGCATACCTTTTTCTTGTTCACCACTATTAGCAGTTCCTATTTTTCCATCATAATTACTCTCTTTTCCAGTTTTAGTATCTTCCCAAACAATACCAGCAATAGTAAATGTTAAATCAGTATCTGGATAATCTGGATAATCTGGTCGACTAGGCCAATGTGGCCAATCTGGCCAATTGTTTGGTATATCGTATCTAAATGGTGGATTTTTAATTGGTGGTACTTCTAAATCGGTAAAATCTTCATCTTTATATACCTTAGTTATCATCATTACTTTTTGAGCATTAACTCTTTTTAAAATTGGAACTATACTATATTCATATGTAGTCTCCCATCTCCAAGAATTTGGTCCAGTTGGAACTTTTTTTCTACTCAATACTGTAGATTTTTTCATCCATTTATCTGCTTTTGTTACACTTCCCTTATATACGGTAACATCTGCTGTTATATGTAATTCCCTGTATTTATATGCTATTTTTCCTAATTTTGTAGTTCCTTCTGGTAATTTATTTATATCTAACACAATATAAAATTCTTCATCACTAGCAGGAAATTTTGATAAATATTCCTTATCATCTTCACTTACTTGTCTGTTTGATTTGAATTCTATTTTCCAAGCATCTGCTGGAATTTCTTTTCCATCTTGATTATATAAAACTATTTCCTTTATTCCACCAAAATCGACGAATTCTCTTCCTTGTATATTAGAAAATCCTCTTACATAGTTTAGAGTATATGGTCCTAATTTTTGTACATTATTTTTTATATCTGTTGCAACATTTTGTTCTATAATTCCATCTTTTATAATTTTGTTGCTTCTTTTCCAATTTTCTATTTCTTTTCTATAAGCTTGATATGCTTTTGCTTCTTCTAATAGTCCTCCTGTAAATTTTCCAGTAGTTTGACCTCCATTTAATTTAAAATAGTCATCTTCCCATATTGCTAACTGCATATAGTTTTCTAACTTATTTCCATTATCATTCGCATCATTTACTCTTGAAGCAATATATGCAACAGCCGCTGATTCATATGTTTTTCCTATGGTTTCTTTACTTTCTACAGTGTATCTGGCATCATCTGTAACCATTCCTTGACTTGGTTGAGTTGGACTTGCTGTTATAGTTCCAGATTGAGGTGTTTTACCCTGTCCTATTTTAATTCCTTCTTTTGTAATTGTTGATAAATCAATTACTCTTCCAGCAACAGTTATTTTATTTTTTCCTGTACCTTCGGCAATATTATTATTATAATGCTCTATACAAAATAGGTTTCCTCCCCAGCCTAAACTACCTTTATTGATTTTTGAAATATCCCTTAAACTATCAGGAGTTATCACTATGCCTGATGTTGAAGTCGTTTCCTTTCTTTCTTCTTGTCCTTCTGTTTTATTATCGCCAGTTGCTCCACTCTCATCAATTACCATACCTTGTGCTTGGGCTCTTACAAGTGCTTCTCTATATTTTTTATACTCGGTTACACTGTTAAGCCATGTTTTTTCTCCTACGGCATTTGCTACTACTTTTCCATTTTCGTTTATCGATATCTTAAATTGGATATTTGTTTCAGGATCGGTCCAATCATACTCAGTTGCTGCCATAGCATTGGTTGGTATTAACATTATTATCATTAAACTTAATATCATTAATATCTTCTTTGTTCTACTCATTCTTTTTCACCTCCTAATTATAATATCTTGCTGTTTTCTTTCTGATAAAATATATTCCAGTTATTAACATTACCATTCCTACAAGTATTGTACAAGTGTATGTTACTCCTTCTCCTGTTTTAACATTTATAATTACATTTGCTGTTCCTAAATCGTCTTCACCTTGTGCTTGGTTTCCTGGTGTTGAGTCTACATCTACTAGTCCTAATTCATTGTATTGTTCATAAATTTCTGCTCTATTATTTGAAATTCCAGTATTGTTATCTGTCATTGTTTTTGTTAATACCAGTTTAATATTCTTGCTTTCCCCTGGATTTATAACTGTATTTGCAAGTTCAGTAGAATATAGGTTTCCATCGTTTCCTGCATACCAATTGCTATTTAAGTCTGAATTAAACTTCATATCTTTTGGCATATAATCTACTACATTTTTTGCATACATTGGTATATTACCTTCATTAGTAACTACCATTACATATTCAACAACAACTACTGAGCCACTCATTCTTTTTGCTGCAATTTCTAATTTTGCAAGTGTTGTTTCTGAATAATTATATGTTTTAACCCCATCTTTATTTTGAACTGTTATTGTACTTACATATTTGTCTAATTTTAAGTCAGCTGTTTTATTTGTAACTAAACCAATATCCATTCCAGAAATACTCTTTTCTTCTATTTTTATTGTATTAGTTACAGCAACTGTTTTTTGTTCTCCATTTTCAGTCATAGTTGTTAATATAACATCTGAATTATATTCACTATCTACTCCTGATTTTGCATATTCTGTTACTCCATAAATTGTGTTATCTATGTAGAATACAACAATGTATTCTCCTTGACGTAAATTATCGAATTCGTATTTTCCTTCACTTGATGTTGTTGTTTCTTTTGCTTTGCCGGTTGTTCTATCTAGGATTATATCTCCTGTTTTTGCATTTATCAATGTTACTCTAATATCTCCAAATAATTTTTCGTTTGACTCTCTCTGTCCATTATTATTTGAATCTAACCAAGCAGTACCTTTAATTTTGTATGTTTTTATTTCTTCTGGCTTGTTATCTCCTGAATTATTGCCTCCTGAGTTGCCACCATTGTCTGGTTTGTTTGGTTCTGTTGATTGTTCTATTGTTTTTGTTATTTTATTTGATGTTATTTTTTCTATATTATCTCCTAATAATATAAATTCATTTTCTACTGTAAGTTCTTTTAAATCATTTGGTATTTCTCCTGCTTTAACAGTCAACTCAACAGTTAAGGTTTCTCCTGCTTTAATTGATTTTTCTAGCAATATATGATTATCCTTAACAGCCATACTAGATTTCTCACCATTATTTACATAGTAAGAAATTGATGATGGTGTGAAATATTCGTTAAGTTCGTCAATAATAGAAATATCGCCAGAATCTATAACTCCTTCATTTTTTATTTCTAATTTAAATATTACTAAATCGCCTTCTGTTACATACTCTCCATTAGCATTATCTGTTAGATTAACAGTCAACTTAGGTTTTGCTACTATATTTTTCACCTCTGTTGTTACAAATTTGCTAGAACTTCCTTGTTCATACACAGTTGAACTTGAAGTTATTGTTTTACTATATTCATTATCTTTTAGTTTTTCGGTTGTAGCTTTTACAATCACTGTTTCTTCACTGCCAGCGGCAAGTGCAGGAATTGTTAAGCTTGCTTTTCTTGATGTAGAATCATATGTTCCTTCTGTCCCTATTTCAAATTCTTCTTTTTCTTCATTATATACCTCAATATAAATTTTTGAATATTTTAATCCTTCTGGTATTATTTTTTCTACAATTACATTATTTATATCTTTATCTGTTGTATTATTTACCAATATAGTATATGTTACTTCTTCGTTTTCTTTTAGTGGTTTTGTTTCTGCTTTACTTGATTTTTCGCTTAATTGAATTGTTGTTTTTTCTATTTTATTAGATTGTCCTTCAGCTGTTTTTAGTTCTAAATCAGTAGCAGTTATTTTTAGTATATTATTTACTGTAATTTCAGGCAAACTTGTTATTTCTTGTTCTGTATATGTTCCATCTTCATTTTTTGTTACTATAAAATATTTTTGGCTTTCTTCGTCATAGAAGAAGTTTTCATTGTCAGCATAGTATGAAGAAATTGTTGGTAATTCAGCAAATTTAACAAGAATTTCTTTTGTTACTGTTTCTTCTGGTTTTACTGTTCCTATGTCAAATTCAACATATTGTTTTCCTGTTTCTCCATCCTTTAATGTTTCTAATGCAACAAATGTATTTTCTTCTGGTCCCATACCTTCTGGTTCTTTATACTCCCCATATGTAGAATAATCTGGTAATAAATTTTTTACTTTCAAATTTTCTATATCTGTATTTCCTTCATTCTTTATTGAGAAAGTATATTTTACAATTTGACCTTCTTGAATAACTCCATTTTCTCCAACTGATACTGTTTGGCTTATGTTCATTTTAGGTCCTGTTCCTGTTGTTAATCCTACTACATCAGCTACTGATTGTTCTTGTGTTGTTCCTATTTCAGAATTTTTTTCGTAGTTTGCTCCAAATGTACCATATAAAGAATTGTTTAGGTCTATCATTTCTGGTACTATAAAATTGTAAGACATATTAATTGTTTGCCCTTGTTCTAATTTGTAATTTTCAAATACTATCATATATGATTTTATTTTGCTAAAATCTTCTACTGTTTCTTGCCACATATTTGCACTATTGTTTAAATCGTCTGTTGCTTCTCCATTTTCTGAATAATAGATTTTTGCATTTTGTGCGATTTCTGAATCAATGTTAATTCCTTGTATCATTGTTGTATTTACCGTTGTTTGTAGTTCTTCATCTGTTCCTATTTTTTTGTTTCCTTCAAAAGGAATTCTTCCTAATACTTTTACATCATCACAAGTGCTTCCTGTATTGTTTATTAACATTAAATCCATTTTTGCATTTTTAGAATCTGAATCCATTTTAATTTTATCTACAAGAGTTCCTTGATTTACAGAAATTATACTCTTTCCTGTTTCGTCATATCCAGAAATTTTATTTACTGCAAGCATTCCTGTTGGTGCGGCAAAATTGATTTCTGTTTCTGCATATCCTAATTGTTCTACCTGTGTTTTGTATGATATTGCATTATCTTGTACATAATACATTTTTATTAAATCCTTTGAAGATGGGGTTAATAATTCTGTTTTTATGTCCATTCCTAAAATAATGTTTGTTCCATTTGTTACAGTTCCTGTACTAAATCCTTGCTCTGTTCCTTCTAATGTGATGTATAGTACAATTTGCCCATTTTCTTCTTGTTTGTTTATATTTTTTATATTTAATCCTTCTGCATATAATATGTTATAATTTTTAATATTAACATCTTCAATGTATTTTGGGAATTCTACTTTAAAAGTTCCGTTTACATACATATCTGAATCTTCTCTGCTATTGTCTAATTCAATCTTTAATTCAACATCTTCATTATTTACTATTGTAGATAATGTAGTTTTATTTAATGTAATATTTGCATTTGTATTTGTTTCTGTAAGTGCTATTTCTATGTTTTGGTTGTCTACATTTGCAAATTCGTTATTTATTTTTTCTTGTAATCTAACATCATTATCTATACTAGCAAATCTTTCAATCATAGCTTTTGAATATTCTAGGCTTCCATCAATTACTTTTTCAGAATTGATACATAAATTTCCTTCTGCTATTGGTTTTGTTGTTTCAATTATTACATTAGTATAATTACTAGCAAAATCAAATGTATAATTTCCATCTTGATTAACAGTTGATGTACTATTTATTACAGAAATAATATTTCCGTTTTCATTTAATATTTTAATTTCTCCATCTGTTCCTAGGATTTTTTCAAAATTAGCTTTGCTTATGCTTATATTTTTGTAATATACATTACTAATTGTGTATTTGTTGTTATTTGCATCTTTAAAATATGTACCAGCATCTACTATTTTTAATTCAGATGCTAAATCTTTATATGCAATTTCTACAATTGATTTTGTATTGAATTCTGTTTTATATTGTTTATTATCAGAAATTGCATTTGCATACATTTGTCCTTTGCTAATTTCTGAATTTGCAGAAATTGTTTCTAATGAAATAACATTTCCTTTTGTTTCTGCTAAGTTAAATATATTTGCATTTTCTCCTTTTGCAATTGAAACATTGTTTCCATTGTACATTGATATTTCTGAACTTACTTTTTCTTCTATTGTCATTTCTGATGTTAACATATCTTTTTTATTGTAAATATATGTTAATACAATTTCGTCTTCTCCACTTCCAGCCCAAACATTTCCGTTTTCTTCTTTATTCTCTATTTTAATTTTAGCAATTCCATTTTCTATTGTTATATTTTCTTCTGGTATAGTAGCTGTATCTTCTCCTTTTCCATTTGTTTCCATTGTGTTTTTAGCTGAAACTATAACTTTCTCTGGATTTGCTCCTGCTAGACTTGGAACTGTTACTTCTATATTATTTTCTTTTACTGGTAATTTCTTTCCATCAAATTTTACATTTGCTTTTGCTAATACTTGTACTAAAACTTTTTCTTCTCCGTTCTGTACAAAATTTGTGTATTTTACAAGTTCACTATTTGTTTCAGTTTCATAATTACCTGTCCAAGAAATATTTAAGGTAACTTCTTTTTCAAGTTCAATTTCTTTTCCTTTTTCGTCTACATATATTGCTTTTAAAACTACTTTACTATCTTTGCTTACATCTTCTAGTTTTACATTATCTGCTATGTTGCTTTCAATTACTAATCCAACACTTAATTGCTCTCCTGCATTTATTTGTTTTAAAGAAATTGTAGTATTTGTTGCATCTTGAACTTTTTCTGAATTATCTACTACATTTCTTACAACATAGTTAGGATTTTGTAATTCGATTTTGGCATTTTTTAAATATCCTGAATCAACACTTAAATTTAATACCATATCTGAATTTTGTTCATTAACATCACAAACAAGATAATGAGTATTACCATTATCTGATTTAAAATATGTATCAAATTTAACATTTTTATTTAATGTTGCTTCTGTTTGACTATCAAGTACAAAATCTTTTGCATATGATACTAAACTTTCTCCTACAACAAAAAAATTTGTCATTGTTAAACTTATTATCAATATAGATATAATAAATTTTTCAAGCAATGATACTTTTTTTACATTTTTTTGCATTTTTTATTCCTCCCAATAAAAGAATTATGGCTATTTTAACTCTATTCTCTATTATACATTCTTATGTCAACTTTTTCAATATTTTTTGTGATTTTTTTGTGTTTTCTGTAAAAAAATTGTGTATTTGTAGTCTTTTAAGTCATATATATGTATATTTTTCATTCAAAATATACATATATATGACTTTCTAGGGATTTCTCCCCAGAAGTCATTTTATTATCTTTTGTTATTTTTTATCTATAACCTTTTTCTTAATTAGTATAATTCCTCCTGCAAGTATTACTAATACTACTGTTCCAAGTACAAAATAGTATGCTCTATTTGCACCAGTTGGTGGTGTTATCAATACTCTTTCTGTATAGTCTGTATCATATTCATATGGATCTTCGTCTGGTTCTTGGTTTCCTGGTATTGCATCCATATCTCTTCTACCTACTGTATTTGAGTATTGTAATATTTCTGCCATATTGCCATAATTTAATGTATCGTCTTCATCTTCTGGTGATAATGTTTTTGAAAGTTTTAATTCTACGCTAGCACTCTCTCCTGGCTTTAATGCTTTATTTTCTAGTGCTTTTGTTACTATTACTTGTGTTATAGGTTCTTGTGTTGTTTTAGCAGATTTTGTTTTAACAAGTGATATATCCTCATTTAAGTATCCTATACTATTTTTTCTGTCTTTCATATTTTGAATTACATTATAATTGCTTAGAACACTTGCAGCTGGATTATCTGATGTATTATTCTTGTTTTGGTTTATTCCATTGAATGGAAGATTTGTACCAAAATCCTGAATTTGTCCAGTTTGCTGATATACCTTAAACATTGCTTCAAATCTTGTTAAATTCTTAGCTACATAGTTTTCTCCATATTGAGCCATCATTTTTTCAATGAATTCACCATAGTCCATTTTCTTTGTTTCCACTTGTGCACCAGTTGAAGTTGTTGTAAATTCTCTCATGGTTTCAATTAAACTCCAATCTGGACTATCTGTTTTTCTAAATGTTAAGCTGTTATCCACATAGTCTATAATTTTATTAACAGTTGTTGTTACTATTTTGTCTGATGAAGAAACTTGACCTGTAAAGTAGGTATATCCTAAGTTACCATCTTTTCCAGTGTAATCGATTTCACTATTGTTTGTAACTGTTATCTTGTATGTGATTTGTATTGATGCACCTTGCATTACTTCTTCATCCATATAAATGTGAATTCTACCTTGTCTATATTCATATCTTAAATTATCACGTTTATAGTTATTTCCCTTTATAGCATTTTTCTTATTAGCTGTCCAGTTAACGTTTTGGCTCATACCTGCTGCTGTGTTTATTATAGTATCTCCACTTGCTAATTTTATTGTAATATCTGTTATTTCTTTTGTTAATTCTATTTTTGTTTCTGGTCTCTTTTCTAGACCAAAGTCAATGTTTTTAATCTTATATGTTTTGTCTGACAATCCATTTGATTTTGTTGTGTTATATTCTACATTTACATTGATTTTAGCAGTATCTGCAAACATCCATGTATTATCTCTTAAAGATTGATGTAATTTTGTATTGTAGTAATATTTGTCTTTTCTATTATCAAATGATGCCAATATTTCGGCTTTATCGTTTTGTAAAGTAGATGTATATTCAATTACTTTATTTCTTCTTGTAGTATCGTCCTTTGCATCTGAATATAGCTTATCTTCTTTATCAAATCCGCTTAAATCATACCATTTTGCATATAGATTATTTCCTTTTAGATATGCAGTTGATTTATAATCTTCTCCATTATATGAAGTTTCGTTTAGTCCTTGTCCTTCTGTATTTTCACTATCCTTTGCTAGATATGTTTTGTAAGTATCTCCATATATAAATCTTACTATAAAGTTACCTGCAATGTAGTCGTGGAACTTGTATTCACCTTTTTGCACAGCTCCTAAATTAGTATCAGAAATGACACTTCCTGTACTAATCGTTTGACCTCTCTCTGTGTTGGTTACTCTTCCACTACTTCCTATGTGTTTATAATTATCTTCTCCTGTGTACATTTCTTTCCACACATATTCGTACTCTGCGCCTGTGTTGTGGTCTGTTACTTTTTCCACTAATTGTACTCTAATGCCGTTTATTAGTTCTTCTTTTTCTTCCCTTACGCCATTTCCAACTATTTGTCCTGTGGATAACTTAACAGTTCTATCATCATTCCATACATAACCATTTACATTTCTTAAATCTGTGCTGTATAGTTTTAATTCTATTACTGGTGCTGCATCTGTATCGTCTTCATATGTGTTGCTTTGTCCTACTGTAATATTGTCTGGTGCAGAATCTTTATCTATTAAGCCAATTGAGTGTTCTTTGTTGTTTGCTCCAACTTCAATTGATGTATAGCTTGATATTTCCACAATATTTTGCTTTTTACCTAATTGAATTGCTCTATTTGCATCTTTTTCAACTTCAAATGTTACAAATACATAAATTTCGTCTTGTGCTCTTAAAATTACATCTTCAAGTCCAATTCCACTTGTTTGAACTGTATGCATAGATTTCAAGCCATTTACCATTCCAGTTTCTTCCCAAGTTAATTTATACTCAGTAGCACTATTATCAGACTGAACTATGAAATATGACTGTTTTGCAACTAACTTACTTTCAGCAATTCCTTCTGCATTTTGTATATTTTGGTAAGTATCTTCTTGTACTAGCTTATAAGTTGAGTCAAAGTAATCTGTAATTTCGTTTATTGTTGCTCCTTGCAAAATAGATTGATTTTTCAATGTTATTTTGTATGTTACAAAAACTCTTTGTTCTAATCCTCCATTTGCATATTCTTGTGTTTTTACTTCTTTTATTTTCTCAATTTCAGAAGATTTATCATTTCCATTTCTGTCAAGTTTATTTAGTGAATTTGTAGAATAATCTTCTAATCTTAATTGATAATCTGCATTATACAATTCTCTTGTGTATGTTATATCTTTGTACGCATCTGTATTTTTTAGTTTAGCATCATATATTGCTAAATCTCCTCTTTGGTTATATGAATAATTTTCTTGTTTTTCGTTTACAGTTGTAGTTACATCATAAACATCTTGTGTAGTTGCCAAATCAAGCTTGCTTCTTTCAACTAAGCCTAGGTTTACGTGATACATGTATTCGCCTGTTTTCTGATATTTACCATATACTAATCCTGAATTTAAATATTGGCTAGTTAATGTTTCTGTTGTTTCATCATCTAATGTTACCATTTTATCTACCGGATACATTATTCCTAACTCTTTTGTAGAAGCTGTCATTGCAAATTGTGGTAATACATGTCCTGCACTATCTAATGTTACAAGGCTTGAAGTTCCGTCTTTTTCTTCATATTCAAGGCTTACTGTTTGTCCATTAACTGTAAGTGGTTGTCCATCTTTTGAATATGCCATATTTTGTTGTATGTTATAGAATTTATCATTAAATGCAATTCTTTCTGCTTCGTTTTCGGCTGCTTTTGAGTTATCGTTAAATACTTCTAAGTCTGGATATTGTTTGTAATTAGCAACTGTAAGTCGTTTATCTCCACTAGATAAACTTGTTGTAGCCATATATTTTTGACCATCATATGTAAATTGTACATAATATTGGCTTGACTCAACTTTTTCTAAGTGGTAGTATCCGCCTTCATCTGTATAAGTAACCGCTTCTGTCCACTTTCCATTTACTTTCATTCTACCAACACTGTTAGTTTTTACATTTATAAGAGTTACTTTTACACCTTCAACTCCGGCTTCAATATTTCCACTTGAATTTGCCATTCTAACTCCGTCATAATCTGTTTGTAATCCAGAATGTCCATCTTTCCATACAACACCAGCAATTGTCATTGTTAAACCAGTTGCATTATCATCCATATAGTAAACATCATCTGGTCTTTCTACTTTTGTAATATTGTAATTTGGATCATATTGAGCATATGCTGTTCTATCGCTTAATGAGCTATTTCCTGCTGATATATCAATAAATGTTTGAGCTTTTTCATTATCTTGTTTTAAGTTATTTCTTGTTACCTCTGCGTTAATAATATCTAATGTATTGTTAATATCTTTTGATTTAGATAAGCTCTTAATTAAGTTTTCAATTTCATCCTGTTTCAAATCTTTTACAACATTTTGGAATTTACTGAACACTTGTCTTTCTATATTACTTGTTTCTCCATAAGCTTTTTCTATTGCATCTGCTTTTGTATTTCCTTTTTCTAACTCTTTTGCAGATTCACTTGTTGCTTTAAATGTTTTTATTTGTTCTTCTTGTATATATTTATATTTTTCTTCTGAACTTAAAGTGCTGTCTTCATTGATTTGATTTACTACTTTGTTTATTTGTACTAAATTTGTAAATGTTCTATATTCATTTTGTAAATCTTTATCTCCTGAACTATCTACAATTGTTGAAATTAAATCTGACATTGTTACTTTGCTTTCATATACTCCATAAGCTTTTTCAATTATGTTTGTTATGATTTTTCCCAAATCTCCGGTATTGTTTAATACACTAACTTCACTTTTTACTACACTAGATATTAAACTACGTTTGTCTTGATCCAAATCCGCAAATTGAGTTTGTAAGTAACTATCTATTTTTTCATTTGTTAGTTCCTCATTATTCATTTGTGCTAGTAATGCAAATATTGCTGTTTTATCTTCACTAAGATTGATGTTTTCATTTATGCTATCCATTATTTTAGAATAATCATCATAATCATATAGAATTTCTACTTCATTTAGCAATTCTAATATTTCCATTCCAACATCATCTTTTGTATTTTTGTATATATCAACTCCACTATCCATTATAGTTGCAAGTTCTCTTACTTTTGGCTTTTCTGATACATATTTAGTTATAGTTGCAACTTTTTGGAAGTCATCATCTGCTGATGATGTAAGTCTAGATAATATTGATAATGATTTGGTTGCATCATTTTCTGATATAGACTTCAATATTGCATTTATAGCTTTTATATATTCTGTATCTCCATCTGCACTAGTATAAATTCCTGATATTTTTCCAACACTTTCAGTAAATGTAGCTCCTGATGTGTTGTATTTGTCCATGTTGTCTTTACTATAATTTGTTACTAATTTTGAAATTGAATTATATAGTGAACTGTTTATTTCATCACCATATAAAACTTCATTTGAGTCAATTCCTTCTGTTTTAACAGTTGCAGATGTTGTATACTCTGATGTTTCATATGCTGGATTTGAAGACACTTTTTTATTTAAGCTAATTTCCATTGTATGATTCATATAGTATCTTTTTGCATATGTTACAGAAAACATTGATAAAGGATTTACAACCCAACCTATTGGGGCCCTATCTATCCATCTTGTAATCGCAGTCCAACTTATAGTCATCCATCCATAACTTCCAATCGGTATATATAACAAACTTGCATACATTCCAGCTAAAACAACTTGCATCTCTTTAAATTTCATTTTGATCTTTGATATATTAGTTATATCCGCATTATAATTTTTATCTAAAACTATATAAAACTCTTCTTTTGGATATGGATAAACATAACTTTCTGCATATCTATCCGATGAAAAGTCTAAATCTGCTTCTCCATTTTCTGAAAACATTAGTTGCCATGCTTCTCTTGGAATTTCCTTTTCTTGTCCTGTTTCAGTATCTGTATAGTAAATTTTCATATCTGACATTACGCCAATATCTGTTTCTCTAAATTCTGTTTCAACTCTACTCTTTATATAATCAACTTTAAAAGGTCCTACAACAAACCAGTCCGAATCAGCAATATACCTTACTTTTAATTCTTCTTGATTTGTTAAGTCTTTTAATGAATTTGAGTATCCCAAAGATTTTAATACTTGTTGAGAAAAACTAGCATATTTTTTAGCTTCTTTTACAAGTGCAGCACTATATTTACTTTGTTCAAATGGTATAGCGCCAATTAAAGTACTTAGTGAAGTTGCCGAAAATGCTCTTTGTACATAAGAATCATTTCCGCTAGCCGAACCAAACTCACAAGCTACATAAGCAGAATCCCAAAAAGGTCCAATTAGTGGTGCATTATAAATTTGAAATTGAGGATAAATAGCTCCTGCTGATACATTAAAGCCTACAAATCCTCCCCATACAATTGGTGGAAGTGGTACCCAGCTAGTATCTTCAAAGTGTCCCACTGCGGGTTCATCCCATTTATCTATTAGTACTGGATATGGTAACAACGTAGTTGCAAAAGTTGCACTTCCTTGTGGTAAAAATTGCAATGGCATATATCCTTTCTTTTCTTTTACTCCAAATATATCTCTTCCATCTATTCCAGAATCTCCCATATCTTTATACTGATTTGCATATTTAGTTGCCCTCTTTTTTGCATATACAAATTCCAAATTTGGAATAAGTGTTATACCAGATCTTGCAATAAATAAATAATTGATTTCTGCTGCTGCTTCATAAGTCAAATCACCTTTTAAAGGTAATCCACCAAAGCCACTCAAAATCTGTGCTAACTTCTCATTTGACATTGCCCAAGCCCATAATACTTGTTGTCCTATTTGTGTCCAATTTATTTTTATTGCACTAAATCCATACTTTGGTGTAACACCAAATGCTCCATATATACATTGTTTTATATTATTTACAATTTGACTAACTGCCCAGTTTTGAATTTGACTTACAATAGACTTTATTACTGCTGATCCAATTGTTCCCAACTTTTCTGCCCATTCTGTTAATTTTCCTGTTAATTGACTTAATAGTTGATTAGCATATGTTCCTACTAATTCTCCTACAAGTGTTGCAGTGGCCTCCATAGCCTTTTTTTCCTCATCTGAAAGCAAAGATTTTTCTTTTTCTCTTATTGCATCTTCTTTCTTTTCTAAGCTTTTTTTCCTTTCTTTAAATTCAGTTTCTAACTTTGATTTTTTATCTATAAGCTCTTGTCTTTGCTCAGGCGTTAAGTCTTTATTTTTCAATTGTTGATCTATCTCTGCAATTTGAGGCTTATAAGTATTATCACGCCAAGAGTTAAAATCTTGTCTTTCCTGTTTTACGTTTGTCCACTCTTTATTAATTTCTTCTTGTCTCTTTTTTTTGTTTTCTTGTCTTTTTTTCTTCGCTTCTTCCTTCTCTTGTTTTCTTTTTTTGCTGTTTTCTTCTTTTTCAGCTTTCATTTGTGCCTTTTGTTCTTCCGTTTGTTCTGGCAATGTATATTCTTCTTTAACTGCTTCATTTTGTTCTTTCTTGTTTTGATCATTTTCTTTTATTAGTCTTTCTCTCTCAGCTTTTTCTTCCGGTGTTAATGTTGTCATTTCATCATATTTGGTGTTTATATTATCTCGGTCATTTTGATATATATCTTGATTATCGCTAAGTTCTTTTTTCATTTGTGCTTTTTCTTCTGGTGTTAATTGTTTTGGTTCAAATTCTTCATTGATTTTTTCTTGATTGCTTTTCCAATCCTGCTTTGCTTGTTTTAGTTCTTGATCCCATTCTTTTTTCTCTGCATCTGTTAAATTTTCTTTATCAAATTTTTTATTTATTTCGTCTGTTCTACTATTGTAATTCGCCTCTGCTGTATCTAATTTCTGTTTCAATTCTTCTTTCTGTGTTGGTGTTAATTCTTGTCCATATTTTTCTCTGGTTACTGCATCTCTTGCTTCTTTTTGGGCTTTTGCAACATCAATTTCATTTTGTTTTTGATTTTTCTGTTCCTGTGTTAACTTTGTAGGATATTTTTTGTCTATTTCTTCTGCTCTTGTTTCCCAATTTTTTTGTATTTCATTTAGTTTATTATCTCTCTCTGCTATTTTTTCGTCTGATAATCTCTTACCATATTTTACTTCTATATCTTGGTCAAGTTTATCATATTTGTTGTCTATTTCTGTATTTTCCTTTTTTAATAATATTGACTCTTGTGTTAATTGATCAAAAATGTCTCCTGCTCCTTTTTTTATTTCGTTAGGCAATTCTTGTGCTTGTTTTTCTAGTTCAGTAACAGCATCTTGTTTCATTTCTTCTCTTAATTTTGTCATTGTTTCATTGTATTCTTTTATGGCTTCACTGCTTAACTGATTTCTTGCTTCTTCATCCGCTTCTCTTTCTGCATTTTTTAAATCTTCTGTTAATTTATTCTTTGCTCTTTGTATAGCCTCTTGTCTTTTTATTTCATCCTGTTCTTGTTGTGCTACTTTTATTGATAATTCATAATTGTTATTAGCCGTCTTTTTCTTTTCAGTAAATATCTTTATATAATTGTTATTATATATTTCTTTTTCGCCTACTGATAATATCTTATCCATTACAAGATTATTTAGTTCTTTCCAACTATCATTCAATTTATCCTCAAATAGACTTAATCCATATTTTATAAATAATGTTTTGAAATCATAATCCCATGGATTTAAACCTAATTTATTTGCATATTCGTTTTTTATACTATCTAATGTTTTATTTGTAAAATCATTAGACATATCTGTTGAAACAACGGCTATTTGTTCAAAAGCTTCCAACAATTTATCATTTTCCCAGCTAAAATTTGTCTTAAAACTTTCCTCTAAACTGTTTTTTATATCAACATCTACTTCCACAAGAATAGCTTCTACGGCCCTTTCTTCCCAAGTTGTTACTCGTACATATCTATTTAATATTGTTTTTATTTTTTCTGGTATTTTTTCTAATATATTTGTACTAATTTTATTTACTTCTGTATTTATAGAATCTGTTGCTGTATATACAACAATTGCAACTGCGGAATCTATTTTAACTTCATCTTCATCTATATATAATTGCACTTTTTTTATAATTTGATCTTTATTATTAGTATAATATGTATTAAACCAATTATCTATCTTTTTTTCTTCATATTCAATTAACGTATCTTCAAATCTTGTTAATATTTTATTTAAGTTTTCATCTGATATTTCTTTTTTTGCATTTTGAAGCCAAATTTCTTTTATTTGACTACTTATATCATCTTCTTTATCATATATTACACTGTATATTTCCGCTTTTGCTGAACTTGCCATATCATCCAATTGATTTTTTAGTTCTGTTTCAATTTTCTTTTTTAAAGTATATGCTTCTTCCTTTTGCTGTTCTTCGCTTTTATCAGATGATTCATCATAACTATTTGCAAATTTTTCTGCTTCTTCATTATTTTCATCTATTTCTATTTTTTGGTCATATTCATCATCATCAGTTGATCTTTCACTTGTTATAATAGTCGCAGCAAAAGTATTTCCCATAAATACTAATAATACTAATATATTTAATAACGTTATTTTTATTATGCTACTTTTTTTCATCTGTACACCTCCTTACTTTTTAAAATTTTTGATTTTATTACATAAATTCCTATTGATAATATTGCTAAAATTATAATTCCAAGTAATGTATACATTACTGTTCCACCAGTTTTTACTGTGATAATTGCATCTGCATTTCCCATGTCATCTTCACCTTGTGCTTTGTTTCCAGCTGCTGAATCTCTATCATCTATTCCTTGTTCGTTGTAACTACTATTTATTTCTGCAATATTATTTACCATTCCAGTATTACTTTCAGTCATCTGTTTTGTTAAAATCAATTTAACTTCTTTTGTTTCTCCTGGATTTATAAGTGTATTCTCTAATTCTGTTGTATATAAGTTACCATCATTACCTGCATACCAATTTTTATTTAGTGATGAATTAAATGTTGTATCTTTTGGTTTATAATCAACTATATTTTTTGCATATCCAGCTACATTTCCTTCGTTTGTTATTACTATTTTGTATTCTAATACAATTGTAGATTTTGCTACTTGACTTGCTGGAATTTCTACTTTTGCTAATGTAGAATTGTCAAAATTATATGTTTTTACCCCTTTTCCATTTTGAACTGTTATGTTGGTTATATATTTGTCTAGTTTCAGATCAAATTTTGCTTTATTTACTAATCCTAAATTTATATTTATTTTTGTAGAATTTACATCTATTACATCTGTTACTCCAACAGTCATCTTTTCTCCATCCACAGTTATTTCTTTTTCTATGGCATTTGAATTATATATTTCAGATACATTTAATTTTTGATAACTTGTAGTAGTATATGTTTTATTATCATACTGAAACATTAACATATATTTTCCTGATTTAACATTTGTTAATAGATATTTCCCTTCACTGTTAGTTACTGCTTGTATTGGTTGAGAACTTGTATCTAATATTTTATTTCCAGTTGTTGCATCAATGATATTTACAACTATTCCTTCTAGATTTTTCTCGTTGTCATCTTTTTGTCCATTTTCGTTCTTATCTTCCCATACCATTCCAGAAATTTTATAAGTTTTTTCTGGGGTTCCTGAATTTCCGTTATTATTTCCTCCATTGTTTCCATTATTAGATCCATTATTATTGTCTCCATTGTTCGCATATTTTGCATCTTGTTCAATAGTTTGTGTAATCATATCAGTCATTGTTGAATCTATACCTTCTCCATACACTAATGTATATAATGTGGTTTTTGTATCTTCTTTTACTGATAGTACCTTAAATTTCATTTTTATAATTATATTTTCACCCTCTGGTAAACTTATATCCTCTTCTATATTTTGCTCGCTTTCTTTTGAATATGTTGTTATTGTTGAACCATATTGAGTTACTGTAACTTTATCTATAAAAAATGCTTCTGGAACATATGTTGTCATTTTCATATTAGTAATAGGTACATCACTTGTATTCTCTATAACAATTGCATATTCAATAACATCACCTGTATTTATTATGCTACTAGAATTATCAATTTGTTGTTTTACTGTATATTGGGGTTTTACTATATTTAATATTATATCATCACTTTCTTTTTCGATATCGGCATCATACCATACTTTTACATTTGTATGTATTTCTCTACTATATTCTTGATCATTTAACTTATTTACTTTTACCTCAATTAGTCCACCCATTTTTACATTTTCATCTAATCCATCTTTTTGTAATGTTACGGTTCTAGTTTCTTCATCATAATTTCCACTAATCGTAGTCATTTCTCCTGTTTCTGCGTCAGTTAAAGTTAGCTCAGCTTTAACATAAGAAAATATATCTGGTAATTTCTTCTCTACTCTTATACTATTTAAGTTTCCTGGATTTTCAAGCAATATTAAGAATGTAATTTGTTCATTTTCCATTGCTTTCCCAGATAATGAAGTTGTTACATTTTCTACTACTCTTCTATCTGTATCTTCTACTGGGGTTTCTTCTGATGAAGCTTGTAATGTTGCAGTAATATTGTCCGCATCTACTAGTGTTACACTTTGTACATCTATTTGTGGAACAGATGTAATTTCATTTTGTGTTTCATATGTTGTATCTGTATCGGCATTATATACACTAGTTTTTATATAGTATTTTCCGTCATCGCCTATTGTAAATCCAGGATAGTCTTTGTAGTATGAATAAATGTCTGGTGAATTCATGGTTAACACATATATATCTTTTTGTACTATTTCTCCCGGTTTTATTTCTGGTATGTCCCATTTTACTACTGGTGGATTATCAAAGCCTCCAATAGAATCATTTATTACATTCCATTCTTCTTTTATTTCTGCATCATTATTCAAATTAGCATATATTTCTATATTTGTTTCATTAACTTGCTTTTCTAAATCTACTGGTCTTACTAGACATGTCCATTTTGGAATTTCATTTTTAATTGTAACATTTTGTGCAGTTTCTGTTCCTGTATTATTTACACTAATTGTAAATTTCAAAACTTTATATGCTTCAACTGTTCCATCTTCTTTTGTTCCTTCAACAGTTTGCAATATTTTTAATTCCGGTCCTCTACCTGTTGTTATTCCTACTTTATTTGATTTTGCAAATGCACTTACAGAAGCTACTTGGGTATTATTTATATAGTATATTCCGTAATTAGCATTTATTGTTTGGTTATATCCAATATTAGCAGGGAACTCAAAATCATATGAGAAGTTTATTTGCTCCCCTTGGTTCATTTCGTAGCCATTTAATACTATCATATATGATTTTACTTTGCTTAAATCTGTTGGTTCTAGTGTCCAGGCATTTTCTGTATCTCCTATTGCACTTGTTGCTTCTCCGTTTTCTGAGTAGTAGATTTTTAGTCCGTCTCCTTCTAGGTTTTCCGCTTTTATATATCCTCTTAAATATGTATCTAATGTTGTTCCTAAGTCTTCTTTTGTTTCTAGGTCTGTGTTTCCAGCAAATGGTACTCTTCCTAGAATTACAACATCACTACATGTATTTCCTGTATTGTTTATTGCACTTATGTTCATTTTTATTATTCTTGCTGGTCTGTATGTTTCTACTTGTTCTAGTACATCGCCTTGGTTTAGTGTCATTATTGTGTTACCATTCCCGTCATAGTTTTGCATTCCGTTTATTGTTATCATTCCTGTTGGTGCTACAAGTTCTATGTTGGTTGTTGCAAGTCCTCCAAGGCCTTTGTCTGTTTGTACTCCATTGTCATAGTTTACTGTGTTTGAGTTGTAGTAATACATTTTTACTTCTGTTTGTTTGCTAGGCGATAATTGGTTTACTGTTATATTTGTTTTTAGCACAATGTTTGTTCCATTGGCTACAACACCATTGCTGTATTTGGTTTGTACACCATTTAGCATTATTCTTAATACTGGCATCCCGTCTTTTTGTATAAATTCTACTTTGTCAATTAGCAATTCTTCATCAAATAGTATTTTGGATTCTAGCACTTCCACATTTTCAATTTCTTTTGGAAGTTCTATTTCAAATATTGGGTCTACGTATAAGTCTGAATTTTCGTTGTCATTTCCTAGTTCTATTGTAAATTCTACGTCCTCATTTTTTACTAATGTAGATAGCTTTTCTCTGTTTATGCTTATTTTAGATTTTGTTACTGTTGCTTCTAGTGGAATAGAAACTTCTTTTTCCTCTACTAAAACTTCAGCATTTGTTTTTTCTTCTAATTGATATATTTCTGATAATACATCAATTTTTTGGAAATTGTCTATTTGTGATTTTGTAAATCCTAAGTCGCTTTTGATTTCTTTTTTTACACTTATTATTAAATTTCCATTTTTTATTGGTTTGCTTGTAACTATTTTTATGTTTGATACTTCTTCCATAAATTCTGCTATGTAATTTCCATTTGTATCTGTTCTTGAATCTTTTGCAATTAGTGCTAATAGTCTGTCTTCTCCATTATATATTGAAACTTTTCCGTCTTCTCCAAGTAATTCGTCAAATGAGCTTGAATTAAATGTTACTTCTTTATATATTGTCTTTCCTGCTAAATTTCCTATTATATTATTTTCCGCTACCATTCTGTCTGATTTATCTTTCAAAACAATTCCATTCAATCCTTCGCTGTATCCTACATTTATATTCCATTTATATTCGAACTCTGTTCCATCTCCACTTTGTGGATTATTTATGTTGGCATAGAATTTTCCTTTTGATATGCTTTCTGTTATGTTTTCTCCTTGCATTGATATCAATTTTCCAATTGTTTGGGTTAAGGTAATTTGGTCATTTGCTTCTGCTGTACATTCTTCAAATGTATCTGCTGAATATGTTTTTATACTTACATTTGATTTTGCATTTATTGTTGTGTTTCCTTTTGCAAGTGCAGTATATACATTTTCTGAGTATATATAATTTACAATATATATATCTGTATTTTTTCCTAGTTTGTTTTCTTCATTTTTTATATTGATTTTTATTTTAGCATCTGATTCGCTGTATTCCCAATTGTCTTCTGTAAATACAATGTTTTCTGATGTAGCTCCATTTGTTGCTTCTGTTGATATTGCATTTACTGTTACTTGTTTTGGTCTTTCCCCATTTATTATTGGAACATTGATTTCCAAATTTGTTTCTTTTATAGGTAACATTGTATTTTGTGCTTTTAATCCTGTTTCAATTTGCATTGATATTAAAGCTTTGTTTCCATCAGCTTGTTCTATTGGAATGTATTTTGTTATGCTTTGTTTTATTTGTGCTTCATATTTTCCCGTCCAAGCTAAGTTTATTTTTATTTCTTTTTCTATTGGTGTTTCTTTTCCTTTTGCATCTATGTATAAACCTTTTAACGTGATTAGGCTTATTTGGTTTAATCTTTCTATACTTATATTTTTTACAGCAGATATTTTTGCCTTGAATTCTATCTTATCTCCTGAATTGATTTGTCTTAATACTAATTGATTTTCAGAGGCACTTTGTACTATGGCATTATCGTCTTCTATATCTGTTACTGTAAAGTTTATGTCGTTTTTATTTTCCTCATTTTTTAGGTCAATTGTTGCATTTTTTAAGTAACCTTCTTTTTGAATATGTGTAGATAATACAAATTCTACTTCTTCATTGTTCAAATCAGCTGTTTTGTAGTGTGTTCGGTTATTTTCTTCTTCAAAATATGCATCAAATTTAACATTTTTATGAAGTGTTGCATCTGTTTGCTTATCTAAATTTGTGTTATTTTCGGCTGCATATGATACAAAATAATTTCCGCATACTAAAAAATTTGTACAGCTTAATGTAACAATTAACGTACTTGCCATAAATTTGGTTAATATTCTTTTCGCATTGTCTTTTACTATTTGTTTCAACATTTCTGCCCCTTTCGCTTTTGTGCTTTTTATTTATATAAATATATATTAATATTCTTGCATTTTTATAGTTTATAGTCAATATCAGCAATTTCCATATATGGCAATAAATTCTGCTTTCTTTTTACGGCTTTTCAGTTAGAGGCGATTTTTTTACAGTTTGATTACATTTTCGTGTTGTTTTATTTACATTTTTGGCTGTTATTTGTAATTTTTGTCGAAATTTGCTTGTAAGTATGTTTTGGCGATTTGTAACACTTTTTATTTAATTGAATATACTAATTTTAGAGTTTCGTTGTGGATAACATTTTTGTAATAGATTTTATATTGAATAATAAACTTAAATTAGGAGGTTTTGTGTATGAATAACGCTGATATAGAAAAAATTATGGCTATGCTTTCTAAAATGGACAAAAAAGATTTAGAAGCAGGCATTCAAAAAGCAAATGCTATTTTAAATTCAAAAGATAAGGATTCAATAATAAACGAATTTAAAAAGAAATTTTAAGTAAGGAGGCTATGCAGAATGAATAACGAGGATTTGTCTGAAATTATAGAAAAATTTAAGTCTACACTAAATAATTCTTCTGATAACAAAGGAGAAAATTCAGGCAGTCCAAATATTTCTCCTGAAACAATTAGCACTATGATGCAAATGCTTAGTTCTGGTGGAAATCAGAGTAACGAAAATAAAGGAAGCAGTAATGAAGGAAATAATTCTAGTACTCCAAATATAGATATTGATACTATTTTAAAATTTAAAACGGCTTTTGATAAAATGAATTCAAAAGATGACCCAAGGAGTAAACTTTTGCTAGCTTTAAAGCCATATTTAAAGGAAACTAGGAAAGAAAAATTAGACCAATATATTCAATTATTTAATATAGGCAAAGTTATTGATATTTTTGGTTTTACCTCTGGTGGTGATGTTAAAAAATGATGTTTTATCCGCCTTTTATGAGTTTTCCATTTAATAGAAGATACCACTCTTTTTATGTTCCACCGCCTAAGTTACCTCCTCATGATAAAAAAACATTACATAGTTCAAATTTGGGCTTATCCACTCCTAGCAAATCAACTTCTGTTCCGCCATTGCCTAGGAATAAAACTACTTCTAAGCCAGAATATTCGAAAGAAAATTCACAAGTTTTTAATATATTGGGGATAACTTTGCATTTTGACGATATTTTAATTGTTTGTCTTTTGTTTTTCTTGTATTCAGAAGGCGTTCAAGACGAAATGTTGTTTATGGCTCTTATTTTGCTTTTGTTAACGTAAGATTTGTTATAAAAAAGTCAAAAAAATAGATTTAAGTTGAAAATTTAGCTTAAATCTATTTTTTTATAAAATCTATGAAACTTTTTTATTATCTCTCGCAAATAAATTTATTTTATTACTCCAAGTACAGCTTTTTTTCTTTTTACATTTTTGTTTGTTAGATTAAATGCTGTTTTTAGGTTTTCTACTGCACCTTTTGCTTTGTTTTCGTCATTTGTATGAACATATGCAAGTGGTTCTCCTACCTTTACTGTGTCTCCACTTTTTTTAACTAGAACAATTCCTGCTAGTTTATCTATTTTGTCTTCTTTTTTCATTCTTCCTGCTCCAACATACACAGAAATGCTTCCAACCATTTCAGCATTAATTGATTCCACTACTCCGTCTTTTTCTGCTAGCACTGGTATAACATATTTTGCTTTTCCTAGTTTTGTCATTTCTTGCATAAATGATATATCTCCACCTTGGTTTGATATTAGTTCTAGAAATTTTTGGTAGGCTCTTCCTGATTGCAATGCATCTTCTATTTGAACAATATTTGCATTTAGATCATTTCCTCTTCCTGCAAGTTTTATCATTTGTGCTCCTATTTCGTATACTACCTCTCTTACATCATCTGGCATATTATTTTTTAAAGCTTCTACGGCTTCTATAATTTCAAGTGTATTTCCTACATTATGTCCAAGTGGTTCTTCCATATTTGTTAAAACACATACTGTTTCTATTCCAGACATTTCCCCTATTCTTTTCATACATTTAGCAAGAGTTATAGCTTCTTGTTTTGTTTTCATAAAAGCACCATTTCCTACGGTTATATCTAAAACAAGTTTATTTGCTCCTAATGCAATTTTTTTACTCATTATGCTTGATGCTATAAGCGGTATGCTTTTTGTACAATTTATGGCATCTCTAAGAGCATAGATTTTTTTATCTGCTGGTGCAATATTGGCAGTTTGTCCAATTAGGCTTATTCCCACATTTTTTACATTTTCTATAAATTCATCTACTGGCACTTCTGTTCTATACCCTGGTATGGATTCTAATTTATCTACTGTTCCACCTGTAAAGCCTAGTCCTCTTCCTGACATTTTTGCTACTGGTATTCCAAGTGATGCAATTATTGGCATTAGTATAATAGTTATTTTATCTCCAACTCCACCTGTACTGTGCTTGTCTACTACTACATCTCCAATTTCGCTTAAATCAATTTTTTCGCCAGATTCAGCCATTGCGATTGTTAAGTTTTTTATTTCTTCTTCTGTCATTCCATTTATACAAATTGCCATTATCAATGCCGCAGCTTGATAATCTGGTATATTTCCATTTGTATATTCTCTTACAAAATAATCTATTTCGTCTTTTGAAATTACTTTGTCTTCTCTTTTTTTAGATATAATGTTTTTTATATCCATTTTAACACATCCTTTGTTTTATTCGTTTATAAAGTGTTTAACAAAACTTTTTCTATGCAATTTGCATATTCCAAATTGTTTTATTGCAGCTATATGCTTTGCAGTTCCATATCCTTTGTTTTGTCCAAATTCATATACAGGATACTCTTCATCCCATTCTCTCATCATTCTATCCCTTGTTACTTTTGCAATTATTGATGCAGCTGATATAGAATATACTTTTGCATCTCCTTTTATAATTGGGTCATATGGTATTCCGCAAGTATCTATGTGTTCTAAGGCATCTATTGCAATTATTTCAGGCTTAACAGATAATTTTTTTATACATTCTGTAACACCTTTTTTTGTTGCATTTAATATATTTATTCTGTCAATTTCTTCTTGATCTATTATTGCAACAGACCATGCAATGGCTTCTTTTATTATTTGTTCATAAATAATTTCTCTCTTTTTTTCCGATATTTTCTTTGAATCATTTACTCCTTCAATAAATGAGCCTTGTGGCATAATAGCAGCAGCGACTACAACAGGTCCAGCAAGTGGTCCTCTTCCGGCTTCATCTATTCCGCATATATAGTTATATCCCTTTTTATGCAAATCATCTTCATACTTTTTTAATTCATTCAATCTAATTGCTTCTTTTTCTTTCATTTATATTACTTCCTATTCTAATTCAGATATTTGGCTTAATTTATAATAAGTATTTCCATCTGTATGCTTATATCCTTTTGGATATATAACTTCTTCTGTTGCATAATTTACTATAAAGAAATCTGAACTTTCCATTTTTTCAAGCCCAATATCAAGCTCGTCTACAACAGATTTATCCCATACATAATAGCTATTATAATTTTCCTCTGTCTCAGATATCACACCTTTGTTTTTCAAATTATCGATTTCCGTATTTCCTGTTACCTCTGACAATTTTTGACCTCTTAACAAACTATCGTCCTTATTAAAACTAGCCTTTTCATTAATCACCTTAGCCTTGGCTTGTACAAGCAAAAGGTTTGTACTCACAGTTTCCTTATTAACTTGGTCCAAAATATCCCCAAACTGCTGTACAGTAACAGTTGCCAATATTGCCAACACCACAACAGTTATCACAAGCAAAATTAAAGTTATTCCATTTTCATTCTTTATTTTCATATATAATACTGTATGATTTTCCAAAAAAATCATACACTCCTTCCTCGGTTTTTATCTCTTTTTGATTTATCAATTATATTATATATAGAGATTTAGGTTTTGTAAATATATATTTGTCAAAAAAATTTTATATTATTTTCACAAATAATTCACATATGAGTTGTATTATTAAGTTGTTTTAGGATAACATATATTACAAATATAAATATTTAGTGGCTTTTAATTAAGCCGGAATGGAGGATTTTATTATGGACGATTTTGAGAAGTCTAATAGTGATTTTTATGGTAAAAAACCAAAATCAGGTTTTGGGAAAAATGTAGTTTTTCCTTTTGTTTCAGGAGTGCTTGGCACTACTCTTGTTTTAGGAGTATGTTTTGGTGTTCCTTCTGTTAAGCAAAAATTGATTGGAGAAAATAGCGAAGTTGCACAAACTAGTGCTAGTCAATCTGCTTCTACTAATACTTTGCAGTCTAGTTCTGGTAGTTTAGAAAATGTTGCTTTTACATCTCTTACAAGTTATTCAGAAGCAACAGCAGCAATTGCGAAGAAAGTTCAGCCTTCTGTTGTTGGAATAAAAGTTGAGTATTCAGTTAATTCATTCTTTAATCAATCTTCTACTGCAACAGCAAGTGGTTCAGGAGTTATAATTAGTGAAGATGGATATATTTTAACTAATAACCACATTGTTAATACATCTTCTGATTCTTCTTATTATGAAGTATCAAAAGCTAATTCTGTAAAAGTATATTTATATGGAGATTCTACTGCATATGATGCTACAATAGTTGGTACAGATTCACTTACTGATTTAGCTGTTATTAAAATTGATAAAACAGGCCTACCAGCTGCTGAACTTGGTAACTCTGATTCAGTAGAAGTTGGTTCTTTTGCAATGGCAATTGGTAACCCTCTTGGTCTTGATAATAGTGTAACTCTTGGAACTGTTAGTGCAGTAAATAGAGAAGTAACAGATTCAGATGGTAAGAAGTTTACTCTTATTCAAACTGATGCTGCTATAAATTCTGGTAATAGTGGTGGTGCACTTGTTAACTCATATGGTCAAGTTATTGGAATTAACACATTAAAACTTTCTGGTGATGGTGTTGAGGGAATTGGTTTTGCCATCCCTATTAACAGCACAAAAGATGTTCGTGAACAGTTAATTCAATATGGTAAAGTTAAACGTCCTTATATTGGAATTGGTGGAATCAATGTAGATGAAGCAAAATCTAAATACTATAATTTACCAGTTGGAGTATATGTACAATCAGTGGAAGATTTTTCTTCTGCACAAAAAGCAGGAATTAAAGTTGGTGACGTAATTACAGCAATTGATGGAACTACAATTACTACAATGGATGAGTTAAACAATATTAAATATTCTCATTCAATTGGAGATACTGTAACATTAAAATTAGTTAGAGAAGGCAATGAAATGGAAGTTTCACTTACATTATCAGAACAACCATAACTTAAATTTTCTAATTTATCACATACAGTTCACAATTAAGACATAATTGAATTGTATTATATATACATCAACAGAAGCTTGTTGATATGAAAATAAAAACATCCCCTTTTTATTTTACAATGCGTGGAAAAGTACCACGCATTTGTTTTTGTCTGTTGGTTGACTTTTTGTAAAAGAATATTTTCAAAAGTATTGACATATAATAAAGTAGATGCTATAATAATTTTATAGCAAAACATAATAATAAATGATTTCAAAAAACCCCCGTAGCGGCTACTACGGGGGGCTTGCTATTTATAGAGATATTTAATTATTTCTATTGTAATAATTAAAATATCAATTATAATAGCCAATACTTTTAACATAATAAAAATGATTTCCATTATGCTTACCTCCTTTCATGGATTTCCTCATAAAAGGATGGTCTTATTATAGCATATCAATAACAAAAAGGCAATGTTATTTGCCTTTTTGTTAAAATACTATTACATCTGTTTCGCTTGTATAATTTGTATTGCCATATGCATAAA
The DNA here is from genome assembly GCA_900555835.1 of uncultured Clostridium sp. Lineage (GTDB taxonomy): Bacteria > Bacillota > Clostridia > TANB77 > CAG-508 > UMGS1864. Next base: position 37,100 of record USMK01000004.1, on the reverse strand, counting down.
CTATATATATATAATTGTCTGGTCCTAGAAAGTAGTTGGTAGTGTTGGCAATTTTGTAGATGTCGCTTTCTGGATCTCTTGTGTAGACTGAGAACCCTACATTGTTTAGGTCTTTTGTTTTTTGGCTTATTTCTTTTATTTCTTTGTTTATTTTATTTTGAAGTGTTGATTCTGATATATTTTTGTATGTCATATATTCACTAAGTGTTATATTTGAGTTTGTTTGTAAATTATAGTTATAGCCTAAATACATTATTCTTTGAGGATTAACTCCTTCTTTTATTGTTGCTTTTATCACTAATGATAATATGTTACCACTTACATATGAGGCATAGTCTATGTTGTATATTGTGTATTGTGTGCTATTTTCGGCATTTACTATTATTTCGGTTGCTTTTTTTATAAATGTTTGCTCTATACTGTTGTTTATATCGTCTGCATATTTGCTTGATATATTTACTGTTGGTACATTTATATTCATTGAATATTTTCCTTGAACTACTTTCGATATTTGATTATTTGTATATACTAAATCTTTGGTGCTATCTTTTCTTACTGCTGAATTGTTGAAGTCTTGTGATGTATATATTAGTGAATTTGTAAATAATGAGTCAAATGTATTTTTTGCTTCTTCCTCTTTTTCACTATTTTCGTCTTTTTTAGTTGATGTATTTCCACCGATCATAAATTGATCATTATCTCCATTTTCATAGAAAAATTGCGCATATACTCCTATTCCTATTGCTACTATACATACTATAATTATACTTGCATATAATATCAATCTTTTATCCATATTTATTAGCACCTCTGTTCTTTTATTTTTTATTACTTAATTATAACATAGAATTCGCAAAAAGGACACATAATTATTGTATATTTAAATAAAATATGGTATGATACTGCTATATTTATATTTAGGAGGTAATTTAATATGTGGATAGCACTTATAGTTATTGTAGTACTTGTTGTACTAATTATTGCACTATATAATGGATTAGTAGTTGCAAGACAAAAGGTAAGAAATGCATGGAGTCAAATTGATGTTCAATTACAAAGAAGATTTGATTTAATTCCAAATTTAGTTGAATCTGTAAAAGGATATATGACACATGAGAAAGAAGTTTTATCAAAAGTTACAGAACTTAGAACTTCTTGGGCAAATGCTTCTTCTGTTGGAGAAAAAGCAAACTTAGATAATGAATTATCAGGAGCATTAAAAACAATTATGGCTGTTTCAGAAAACTACCCAGATTTAAAAGCAAACCAAAACTTTTCTGAATTACAAGAAGAATTAAGAGCTACTGAAAATAAAATTTCATTTTCACGTCAATTCTATAATGATAGTGTAACTGCTTACAATACAAAGTTAGAAGTAGTTCCAACAAATATTATTGCAAGTATGTTTAACTTCAAACCAGAAGAATTATTCAAAGCTGAAAGTGATGAAGCAAGAAAAAATGTAAAAGTAGATTTTAATAAATAAATCGAGGTAAATTTATGATACAAGATGTAAAAAATAATAAAATTAAAACAGGTTTTATAATATCAATATTTATAGTAGTTCTTACACTAATTTTATATTATATTGCTTATGCTTTTGATTTTGGACCATATGCCATTGTTTTTGCATTAGCATTTTCTATAATATCTGCTTGGGCATCTTATTACAATTCTGATAAAATCGTCCTAGCATTAAATAAGGCAAGACCTGCAACACACGAAGAAGACCAAAAAATTGTTAATATTTTAGATTCACTTATGGCTTCTTCTGGTTTAACCACTAAACCAAAGTTATATGTTGTAGAATCTATGCAACCAAATGCTTTTGCAACTGGTAGAGACCCAGAGCATGCGGTAATATGTGTAACAACAGCATTGCTAGATACACTTAATTATTATGAACTTGAAGGAGTTATAGCTCACGAAATGGCTCATATTAAGAATTATGATATAAGACTTTCAGCAGTTGTTACTGTAATGGTTGGACTTGTATTGATGCTTGCAGATATGTGTTCTCGTGCAGTTTTTTATGGTGGTAGAGATAGCGATAATGATAGTAAGCGGAAATGCAATAGTCATGCTAATTGGAGCAGTTTTATTGCTGATTTCCCCAATTTTCTCTAAACTAATTCAACTTTCAGTTTCTAGAAGAAGAGAATTCTTAGCAGATGCTACTGCGGTAGAATTTACAAGAAATCCACAAGGTTTAATTTCAGCTCTTGAAAAATTAGATGCAGATACACACCAAATGGAAAATGCAAATTCTTCTACTGCTCATATGTATATTGCAAATCCATTAAAAAAAGATGCAAATGGAAAAAAATCTAAAACTGATTGGTTTTCAACACATCCATCTGTTGAAGCTAGAATTGAAGCATTAAGAAATATAAAATAAGCAAATAAAAATGCCCTATGTTCAATAGGGTATTTTATTTGCTTATTTTTAATATTCTACAAGCATTTTCAAATGTTTGCTTTGCTATTACTTCTTCATCTAATTGCTTTACATTGGCTATTTTTTCTGCTACATATCTAACATGTGTTGGTGTATTTCTCGTTCCTCTAAATGGCTCTGGACTCATATATGGGCTATCTGTTTCTATTAAAATTCGGTCTATCGGTACAGTTTCTATACAAAGATTTGCATTTTTTGAATTTTTAAATGTTACATTTCCTGAAAATGATATATAAAATCCAAGTTTTAGCGCTTCTTTTATTAGTTCTACATTTAGTGGACAACAATGAAATATTCCTTTTTGTTTTACTGGATATTGTTTTAAAATCTCTATTGTATCCATTACAGCCTCTCTTGTGTGGATTATAATTGGCAAATTTAGCTTATTTGCTATTTCTATTTGTTTTATAAAGACTTCTTTTTGTAATTCTTTGTTTTCTTTATTCCAATAATAATCTAATCCAATTTCGCCTATTCCAACAACTTTTTCGTTTTGAGCTAATTCTTCTATTTTAGCATAATCAATATCTTCCACATCATTTGGAGATATTCCGTACAATTGCATATAGATGTTTATATTCTTCTGCAATTCGAACCGCTTTAATTGAAGAATCTACACTATATCCTGCTACAACCGCATTTGCAATTCCGTTTTGCATATCTTGTTTTATTATGTCTTCTCTATCTTCATTAAATTTCTCGTCATTATAATGACAATGTGAATCAAATAGTTTCATTTTTCTACTCCTTGCATAACACTACTACTTGTGCAACAGCATATTCTTTTGAGTGTGATATGCTTATATCTATGCTTTCTATTTGTGGAAATTCTACATCTATAAATTCTATATGTGGTTTTCCATTTTCGTCATTTATTATTTGGGCATTTTGCCAAGATACTTCATATTTATCATTTAAAAATTCACTAATGGCTTTAAATAAAGCCTCTTTTGCTGCAAATCTAGCAGCATAATGCTGATATTTTGCTTGGCCTCTATTTTCGCAATATTCTATTTCTTTTTTAGTATATATGTCTTTAATAAATCTGCCATTTGTGTTATTTATAGATTTTTCAACTCTTGATATTTCAATTATATCTGTTCCACATAATATACGCATTGTTTACTCCTTTTTATTTAGCATCTGTATAGTAATTTGCATTTATATCTTCTGCTAAATGCCATTTTCCTATAAAATCAACAACTATATTATTTTTTAATTCATACATTGGTTCTTGTACTACTTTTCCACTTTGGTCAATAGCTCCCCATTTTCCGTTTTTATTAACACTTGCATAACCATATTCATTTTGCTCTTTTGCATCATCATAAATATAGTCTACAACTACCTCTCCTTGTTTATTTATATATCCATACTTTCCGTCTTTTTTGCTTAAAAAAATAGTGTTATTTGGAAAAATTTCCGTATTATTTTTTTCTTCTAATTTGAAGTTGTAATATTTATTTTCTCCATTTGTTCTTATTTGTATATAACCTTTTTCTGAATCTACTTTTGAAATTATTCCTGTTAATCTTTCTGTAAATTCTTTGTCGATTATTTTAGGTTCATTTTCTCCAACTTCTCCTACAAACAAATCTGCATCTTTTCTGTATTTTAGAGAGTCATATGTAAAGTCTAACTTAGTTTCTCCTGCGGAATTTATTATTCCGTATTTATTATCTTTTTTCGCTACAAAATATTCTCCAAAAGAATATGATAATGCATCATATTCAGATTTTATTACCTCTGCTCCATTTGTGTCTATTACTCCATATTTGTTTTTATTTTTTACAATTATGTATTTGTTAGACATTTCGGTTACATCTTCAAATCCTGTTTCTATATTAATTGAGTTATCTTTGTCAATTATTTGCCATTTTCCATTTTGTTTTACAACATATGCATTGTTTGCTGTAACATTTTTTATTTCGTCATATTTACACTCTAAACTAACTGTTTTGTCTGATAAAGCAATTCCTTGTTTTCCTTCTTCGTTTATTATAATAAATTCTTTTTTGTTTCCTTCTACTAATGGTTTTATATTTTTATATTTTGTATCAACTATTATATTTCCAAAATTATCACTTAAACCAACTAAATTATTTTCTTTTATAACAAATACATTTTCAACACCTTTTAATGGTTCTATACTGTCATATTCACAAGCTAAAAGCTCTCTGCCTTTTGTATTTACCATTCCGTATTTACCGTCTTTTTTTACTTTTACAACATTTTTCTCATACCATAGCACATTTGCGCTATCATAATTTATCATAAATTCTGCATCATCATATTCAGTATATATGTTTTCATTATTTTGATTTATAATTTTGGTTTTATATGTTCCATCTTGGTAATTTACGTCATATACACATTGGAAACTGGCTGTATCTTCATCTGGGATTACAATCATTTCTGTATATGTTGGATTTATAACATATTTTCCGTTTTGGTCTATAATTCCCCATTTGTCATTTGTGTATACCGAAAAGTATTTAGGTGTTTCTTCATTTGCTTTTTCTTTGAACTTATCTCCATCTTGCAAAAGCTTTGAAAGAGTAAGCACAAACATTATTATAACCACAATTCCTAATATTACACTAAATACCTTCTTTTTATTTAACTTAGGTTCTTCATCATATCTTTTTCCGCCCATAAAATCTCCCTCGAACATATATTTTTTTACATATACACTATAACATTTTTTTTGCATAATTACAAGAATAATGTTATAATATTATCTATTATTTAACAAGATTTTAAAGATAGGAAGTGTTTTACATATGGGTTATCATTCTAACTCTAATTTTATAATTGATTATGATTATGTTGACGAAAATAACAAACTTACTTATAAAGGATTTTTAAAATATTTACGTGAAGCTGGAAGTGTACATTCAGACGAAGCTCGGATACGGAATAAAAGATTTTGAAAGAACTCATTTGGTTTGGCTAGTTTTATTTTGGAAACTTAAAATATATAGAAGACCTGAATGTGAAGAAAAAATACATATCGAAACTTGGTCTGCTGGTTCGGAACGTGTTTGTTCTTATCGTGATTACAAATTATATGACGAAAACAATAATTTAATAGCAATAGCAACTTCCAAATGGGCATTATATAACTTGCCAGAAGCTCATCTTGCAAAAATAACACCAGAACTTTTAGAAGCCTACCAACCAACTGATGAACACGTTTTTGAAAATACACTTTACAAGCTTGCTGTTCCAAATGCCCCATATTTAGCTACATATGATTATACTGTAATGCGTAGGGACATAGACACAAACCATCATGTGCATAACTCAAACTACCTTGATATTGCAAATGAAGTGCTTCCAGAAGATGTTTATAGAAATGTAGAATTTTCAAATGTGGAAATCATGTATAAAAACCAAGCCATTTATGGGGATAAAACGAAATCTTTTTATTATCAATTAGGTTCTGAGCATTATGTTGTTATAAGAAGTGAAGATTTAAGCAAATTGCATTGTATAATAAAATTAAGCTAGGGTTATTTTCTTACCCTAGCTATTATTATTGTCATATCGTCTTTGGCAATTCCAAAATTGTTGTCAATAGATTCTTTTATTATTATATCTGCTATTTTTTGCACATTTTCTGTTTGCAATTTTTCTAATATATTTTTAAGCCAATTTTCTTCACCTGAATCTTGTACACCATCTGAGCAAATTAGAACCATATCTCCTTCTTCCAAGTCTTTGTCATAAGTAACAGATTTTACACTATTACTCATTCCAACTGGAATTGAAGCATCTTTTATTATCTGCACCCCTTCTTTGGTTTTTATATATGTACTGCATGCACCATTTTTTATAAATTCAACATTTCCATTATACATATCTAAAATTACAGCATCAATTGTTGCATACATATCATCACTTACATTTGCTGTCATAGCAGTGTTTATAAGTTCTATTGAAGTATCTTTTTCAAATCCAGATGTTAGTAAATTTTCAAGCATATTTATTACTCTTTTACTACTATTTTTTGCTGCTTGTCCTGTTCCCATTCCATCACTTATTGCTAGTAAATATTTGCCATCTTTTAGCTTTGTTTGTATACTACTATCTCCGGAAATTTCGCTATTACTCTTTGTTGTTCTAGATATTCCAATTTCTAGTTTGAACTTATCTTCTGATTCATATCTAGAATATTCTTCTTCTTTTCCAGCATACTTCATTTTGCTGTTTAAAACCTTAGATATAATGTTTTCCATAATCATAATTACACTATTGTTTTTTGGAATAGATTTTAATTTGGCTATATATTTTCCGTTTTTTTGTTTATTTATTAAAACATCTTCTAATTCAATATCTTTTTGCTTTGCTAGTACTCTAATTTCTTCTTCTTCGTCTTGTCTTAACTTATTATCTTGCTCAATTTCATCAGCTAAATTTGAAATAACTTTTGAAACTACATTTAGCTTATTTGACATATTCTTTTTATCTGCAATTTCTTTTTGTTTCCACACAAAATTAATTTTACTTATTTTGTATGTATAATTGATATTTTTTAGAACTTGGAATAAGCTGTTTTCCATTGCTTGTGAAATTTCTTCTCCATCTGCTCCAACTATGTAGCTATTATGGTTTTCAAATATTTTAATTAAATCTTCTCTTTCTAGTTCTTCTTTTTCAATTAAAACTTCAAATATATCGTCTAAAATTCCGTTTTCTTCGTTTATTAAATCGTCATATAAAATATTATCACTAATTGTTTCTAAATTTGTTAACATTTCGTCAATAAATATTTTTTTGTTTCTTTTTATATTATCAGCTTCTTCGTCAACAATTGTGGCAGCTGCTTCTTCATAGCTTTTGGCCATTTCAGAAATTGCATCAGATACACTATTTAGTTTGTATATAGTCTGTTTTCCAGCTGATAATACATTTGCCATTGTTACTGGTAATAACTTTGTTTCTGGAACAATATCTTTAATATTTATTTCTATGCTCTTTGGCATTAGCAATAGTCCAATTGAAGCTATTAGCAATTCTTTAATATATACTCCTGTTTCAATATTAGAATTTGTTGTATATATTAAAATTCCACTTCCAATTGCAAAACCTACAATAACACCAATTCTGCCAAATTTATTAAGTATTCCAGCAATCATTCCAGATAAAGCATATGTTGCAATTATACCATTATCTCCAACTCCAATAATAGCAAGTACAACACCAATAGTTAAACCAGTAGTAGCTCCAACTAAAATTCCATTTTTCCAGCCTAAAATTAACACTAATAAAATACTAAGAATGTTTGATATACTTATCCCAAATAAATTTACATTACTTGTTGCCGAAATTGCAATAGAAACTAGCAAGCTTGCACCTATTACTTCTTCTATTGTAAATGCTTTTTTTGAGCCTATATCTTGTAATACAGGAATTGAATTTACAAATATTTTGTAGAATATGTATGTTAATATAGCTTGCATTATTGTTATTAGTAAATCTGCAATTAAATAAGTTCCTGTAAATAAATTTACAGCTTGCAAACATATTACTGCAAATATTAAATGCTTCCCAAGTAACATTTTTTCGTTTTTTGTTTCTTCTTGTATTCTAGGCTTGACCAATAACATAAGAACCATAAAAAACAAAGAAGTAAGTAAATAATTTAAAAAGGCTTCTTTCCCTAAGCCTACAAATGTTCCTGCAAGTGTAGAAACATAAACAAGTCCTGCAACCATTCCATTACTACAAGCTGCTGCAAAAATAGCCATCGCAAAAACAGCCATTCCATCTAGAATAGATACTGTTGATATCATAAAACTAACTACATAAATAATTATATTTGGAATTGTTAGCATATTTTTTAATAACTGTTTAATACTAAATTTTTTCTTACTTTCTATTTGTTTATCATTATTATTTATTGTTTCCTGTTCTGAAATATTTTGAAACATACTTTTCACCTCTGCTTTATTGCCTTTATTTTAACTTGTATCTTTTAAAATATTTGTCATTTTATGTATCTTGAATATAAAAAGTTTTTTACACTTTTTGCTATATTTTTATCTTTTTATTGTTTTGTAACTAAATTATGTTTATTATTTTATTATACTTTATGAAAAAATACAATACTAACCAAGAAAAAGCTCGAATATTTTTTATAAATTTTTAAAATTTTTTCTTTTTATTGATTGACTTTTTTGTCAAAACTATGTATAATGAAAATAGAAAACGAGAAACACAAATTGTGTTGCCAGATTTGGAAAAAAATAAACCATTTCCACTAGCCAAAGCAGAATGGTTTATTTTTATTGCCTATGTAGTCGTAAACAAATGATGATTAACAAGGCAAAAGATATGATAGTGACTACTACTAGTCCAAAGAAAAGTAGTATGATAATTTGTAATAATTTTATTTCTACCATATTAACCACCTCCATCTTTATAATCTCACAACCAGAAGCTGTGGAGGATTTTGCGCACATCAAAGAGTAAAAAAGGTGGCAACACAATCTGCTTATTCTCGTTTCCTATGATGTAGATTATATCGTACGTTTTACAAAAAAGCAATAGTTTTGTTCAATTTGTCAAATTATTTTTATTTTGTTTATGTTGACTTTTATTTAAAAAGCCATTATAATATAGAAAATACTAAATAGCACGGATTTGTGGCTGATTAAAGGAGTGGCTTTTTATGAAATTGTCTTCTAGTAGTGAGGTACTTGCTGAGAATAAAGTTTTAATTTTATATATTTTGGACCAAATTGGAGAACCTGTTTTGGATTCGACTTTGCTTGAAGTTGTTTCTTCTGTAACAGATTTGAATTATTTTTATTTTCAACAATTTTTGCTTGATTTATTGGGTTCTAAATATGTGGAAAAATTTGATAGAGATGAAAATATTTTTTATAAATTAACATCTGATGGAAAACGTGTATTAGATTTAACAATATCTATAATACCAGGCATCATAAAACTTAGAGTTGACACAAATTTAAAGCCATGTATTGATAAAATAAAAGAAAAACTTTCTGTTATCTCTGATTTTACCCCAGACGATAACAACGGTTTTTTTGTTGATTGCAAAATTATAGAGAAAAACAAGATTATATTTAGTATAAAAGTCTTTGCGGGTTCCAGAGAACAAGCAAAATTCATAGTAGAAAACTGGAAAAAGAACGCCGTAAAATTATATCCACAGTTACTAGAAACTTTACTCAAAGACTAAAAAATCGATTGACATATGTAATTTAAAATGCTATAATAATTTTAACGAAATTCTATAATCATATATAAATCCCATGTAGCCCTTACTACATGGGATGTTGCTATTTATGTAAGTTTTTTATTATGTCAATTTTTTATTTCTTTTTCTTCTTTGGTAATAACACTATTCCAATTATAGCAACTATTCCTAATCCAGCAACGATGTAAATTATGTATGTTTGGTTTCTGTTTTCGCCTAGTGGTTTGCTTATTATTATTTTTCTGCTGGTTGCTTCGTCTGGTTCTAGTTCTATTACTGCTCCTTCGGCATTTACTTTTTGGTTGCCTGGGATTGAGCCTATTATTCTTCTGCCTGCTTCATTTCCTCTTACTGTTATTTCCATTGAGCAATCATATGTTAGGCTTGTTGTTGCATCATCTTCTGGGCTTAATAGTCTGCTTAGTGTTAAGTTTGCAGCAACTTTGCTTAGGTTGGCTGTTTCGATTCCCATCTTTACTTCTTTGCTGTCTTCTGGGTATAGTTTTGTTTCTTTTAATCCGTCTGTTCTTAAAGTTATCTTGGTTCCTGCCATATCTTTAGTTTCTTCTGATAGTTCTTCATTAAATAGATTTTTTCCATCTTCGGTTTTAGACTTTTTGTCTTTTACTTCCCATTCTATTTTGGTGTTTCCTTCTTGGCTGTCTTGTCTGTATACTAAGTTTTTGTTTATATATGCATATATTACTTTTGCTGTTGTTGGGATTGTACTATCACTTGCTCCTTCTATGTAGTTACTTAGCATATCTACTTCTCCTGTGTTTACTATGCTTATGCTATATATTATTTCTACCTCTGCTCCTTGCATTATTTCTTCATCCATATAGATTGATACTGGTGCATCTGGTATTTCTAATCCCATTACGTTTTTACTTATTCCTTTTGCCGTATCTATTAGTATGGTTCCATCACTTAGTTTTACTTTTATTCCAGCTATTTCTTCCTTCATTTCTAATTTGTTTAGTGGTCTTTCTATCAATGCTTGATTTACTTCGTGAATTTTGTCTGCTCCTACATTTCCGGCTTCGAATGTTACTTCTTTTGTTTCTGCTCTCATTTTTGTACTTTCTGCTAATGCTTCAATTCTATTTTGTTTTTCTTCTTTGTTTGTTAATTTTTCTATTCCTTCAACATCTAGCACAGTTGCCTTTTTGTAGGTAATTTCGCTGTATTCATCTATTTGTTTCTTTCTATCTGCTTCTAGGTCTTTTCCTAAGCTTCTGTCTTTTTCTATCTCGCTATCTTTTTTAACTTTCTCATAGATTTGGTTTATAATTTCGTCACTTACGTTGTTTTGATTTATTATGCTATATACGCTTCCATATCTTGGTCTTTCTTCTGTTCCAAATATATTATCACTTTCGTTTGTTAATATGCTGATTAATCCTATGTTGCTTTCTTTTAGGCTTTCTATTTTACGTATTACATCTTCTTCCAAATCCACGGTTTCTTGCCCATCTGTTATTACTATCATTTGTTTTGTTGTGCCATTTGCATATCCATCTTTTGCAGATTGTATTCCTCTTGCTATGGCTGTTTCTCCTCCTGCTCTTAGTCCATTTATTCCAGCTTTGTTTTGACTTTGACTTGTTCCTACTTTTCCTATTAAGTTTCCTCCATTATTGAAGTTTGCTATTCCTATTTTTATTCCTGGTAAGTTTTGGCTTAGTCTTTCTACTAGTGTATTTGCTACTTTTTTAGCTTTTTCCATTTTGTTTCCTGTCATACTGTTTGAATTATCTATTACTATCATTATTTCGCTGTTTTCGTAGCTTTTTTCTAGTTTATCTTTGTCGTTTATTTGAGCAGTTGACATTGCTTGATAGTCTTGTCCATTGTATTTTATGTTCTTTTCTAGTTGCTCTTTTTCTCCATATGTGAATCTTACTTTGTAGTTTCCTCCTGTTAAGTGGCTAAATCTGTATGCTCCTTCGCTTTGTGCTTTTTCTGTTAGCAATGTTTCGGTTCCTGTTCTTACAGTTTTGTCTGTTAAAGCTATTTCTATTTCTTTGTATTGTCCAGTTTTCTTGCTTGTTCCTTTTAGTATTTCTACTAACTCTACTTTTACGTCATTTATTAGTGGTTCATTTGCTTCTTTTATTCCATTACTAATATATCTTCCGTCTTCTCTTTGTTCGTAATTTGTTTGGTGTTCCTTGCTATCGTCTTTATCTTTTAAGTCTTCCCACACATTTCCTTCTATTGTATTTCCATATCCTACTGGATTTCCATTTTCGTCTGTGTCTACTTTTCCACCATTGCCACCATTTGAGCCATTTCCGTTATCTCCTGAACCTGAGTTATTTCCTCCATTATCCCCATTTGCATATCCTAATACTAATTTGTAGTTTGGCGCCTTATCTTCGTCGTCTTCGTATACTCCTGCTTCTTCTGTTGGGTTTAGGTCTCCTGGTTTTGAATCTTTATCTATTAGTCCTACTACTTTTCCTGTTTTTGTATTTAGAGTTCTGTATCCATTTATTTCTGCTGCATTTCGTTTTCCTTCTCCGGCGTCTAACATTATATTTTTTTGATTGTCTTTTAGTACTCTAAATATTATATGTATTTCGGCATATTGTCCTTTCTTGATTCCATAATTTTCTAGATTTGCATACATTTTATTGAATTTGTCTGAGTAATCATTTTTAGCTCCATATCTTGAATTTTCACTCCATTTTATTTGTTCTTTGTTATTTCCTCCTGTATATGTATCTTCTGTTTCATCGTCATTTCTTATAACAATCCAAGAACTTATGTCAAAATCTCTATAATGATCTCTATATTCTAGTGTTTTATCATAATAGTCTGCTAGTTCCGTTATATATGCTGTATCATTGTTTCCACTATTTCTTAGTACTATCATATATTCTACATATGTTTCTAATTCACAGTCTTCCCCGCTTCCATAGATTTCTTTTATTTCTTCATATCTCTCATTGTTTTCGTAGTCCGTTAATCTCCATTTATAGTCATCTGGATTTACTTTTTGGATGTATTCTTTTACTACTTTGTTACTGTCTATGTTTCTTATGTCTTTTTCGCTATGAATGTAGCTTTGGCGTACTCCTTTTATGCTAAATGTTGTTTGGTACACATCTAATCTTAGATTCTCGTCTGTTTTTTCTCTTTCTGATAATCCTACATTTATGTTTTCGCTATCATCTATTATCAAATATGGGATTCCATTTACTATTACTGTATTTGTTGCTGGGAAATATATGTCGTTATTTTCACTACTTATTCTCATGTTAAAGTTACTATATGCTATTTGTGTTTCTTCATCTCTTGTTATCACCTTGCTAGTTGTGCCTTCTTCTTTGTAGCTTAGCTCTGTTTGGTTTTTATTTGTTCCTATTGCGATATCCTTCTTTTCCCCATCTTCGGTGGTTATTCTACATATTTCATAGTATCTATCATTTAATTCTTGTCTTACTTTCTCTTTTTCGTCTATTACTGATACATTTCCATACTGACTTCCATTTCCATTTGTTTTATAGTCTTCGTTGTTTCCTTTTGCAAAGCTCTTGCTTGCTTGATATGTTTGTCCGTCATATGTATATTCTATGTAGTACCAGCCATTTGTTCCTACTGGGACTTCTTTAAATTCGTAGTTTCCTTTGTCATCTGTTACTGTATATCCTATTTGATTTCTAGATACTGCATCTTTTAAATATACTTCTACTCCTTTTATTCCTTTTTCGTCTGTTTCTCTTAATCCATTGCTTATGTTTTCATTTTGATCATTCCAAATGTTTCCTCTAAAATTCATTGTTAGTCTTATTACTGGCTCTATGCTTCCTCCATTACCTCCTCCTGGTTTATCCGGATCAGTTCCTCCACTTGGGTCTTTTGGATTATCTTTATTTGTTCCTTTATTTGATGTTATTGTTAATGTTTGTATATGTTGTTTATATCCTCTTTTTGCCCAGTCTACTTCTAGTAGTCTTTGTGAATGCAGATTTGCTGCTGTTACCTGTGAGCTTACAAAATATGTATGTCCTAAGGTGTGTGGCTCTTCTCTTCCGTGTGGGCACAGACTTCCTCCTTCACACACATTTTTATTATTTTTTGCATTCCACTCTATTGTACTATAGTTTCCATTTAATATTCTATATTGGGCATCTGCTTCTATTTCGTAGTAACTTACTTCTATTTTGCTTATTTCTGTTACTTGCTCATTTCCTGTTCTATTTAGTTTTATATAGAATTCTTCTCCTGATAATGGCATTCCATATTCGCTATAACTTTCGCTTCTTGTTTTTTCTTTTTCAGCTTTATCGTCATACTCAATTTGCCAACTATTTGCTGGTATTAAGCTTCCGTTTTGGTCATATATTCTTATTGCATTTTCCTCAGTTATATTTAATCCATTTGCTATTCCTATTCCACTAAATTCAATTTTCCTTCTGTTTCCGCTTCCATCTGTTATTAAGCTATATCTTCTATCATATGTTAATTCAAATGGGCCTATTATATACTGCTTATTTCCTACATTGTATCCTACCTGTACATTATGTGTTACTTCACTTGGAATAAATCCTCCTTTGCTTTTTAGATATTCTTTAAATTTAGCATACTCTTTGGCTTCATAGTATAAAGCATTTCTTCTGCTTCCATCTGTTTGTATTCCTTTTTCTTCTGCTATTACCTCATATAGCGCATTCTGGCTTTCTGAATCTCCTGTGTTGTTATCGCTATAATGTGATAGGATATATGCATATGTTTCACTGGCATTTCCCTCTTTTCCATTCTGTCTTCCTGGCATACTTTCAAATAAATATCTTCCCAATGTATTGCTCTTATCGGCAAATCCTTCTCGTCCATTTGGGGCATATGGATTTCTTAATGATGCTCCATCTTCTTCATATATTTCAAATATTTTCTGCAAATTCAATGGCCAATTTAATGTTTCCTTTTTTCCTGCTATTTCTATTGTCGCATCTGATTGTGTTCCATCATATTTTGCTGGTATTAACACATCTTCTTCTATGCAATATAGCTCCTCTGTTTTGTCCTTTTCTTCCCTTGATATCGTTCTTGCTCCATCTAAATAGATATGTGTTGGTTCTCCTACATTTCCAGCATTATCTACTGCTCTTATATGCAAATATTTGCCTATATAGCTTTTATCTATGTTTAGCTTGCAATTTTCTTTATTTATTGCTGTTACTTCATATTCGTTTCCACTGTATTCTTTTTCTTTATCATTTATTGTATATTGGAACTTCGCTATTCCTGTTTTTACTATTGTGTGTACTGTATTTGAGTAATATGTTCCATGTTTGTTTTCTTTTGTCGCAGTTGCATAATGATCGTATGCTGTTCCATAATCTATTCCTTTTATATCTAATTCAAGTTTATTTTCTTTTTTATTATCTTTTATTTGTATATCTGATAATTCTGGTGCTGATAAATCTTTTGCTTTATATAGTTGAGCACTAGTTTCTTTTATATCGGTATCAAATACGGCATTCCAATTTTTATTTCCTTCGTCTTTTTGATACAACATATATGATAATCCGTCTTGTTTTCTAGAAGCTTCCCAAGTTAAAGGAATATAATTTGGTCCGTATCCATTACCATCTATGTACTCATCATAATGACTTGTTAATATTAAGTCAATTACTTCTAGTTCTATACTTATTGGCTCTCCCCAATTTCCAGCATTATCTACTGCTCTTGCATGTAAATATAATCCTTTGTTTAAATAATCTGTTGATATAGTAGTAGGAAATTCTGTTGTGATATTTTCATCATTATCATAGCCAATAATTTTATCCGGTTCTGCAAATTCGTTATTATCTATCATCCATGAATACCCTTTTATTCCAGTTATTACTTCTGTCTCAGCTATATTTGAATTTACTTCCATACCATATTTTTCATTAGTTCCTTTTACATAATGTTCATACTTAGTTCCATAATCTTCTGTGATTTTTGCGATATCATATTTTGTTTTATCTCCTGGTATACCATTTAAGTAAAGCTCCAATATAGCAGGGGCAGTTTTATCTGTTGCAGATTGATCAATTGTGCTTGTGTCGGTTATTAGAGGTTCTTTTTCTAGTATTGTATATTCGATGTAAACCCACCCATTTTGACCCGCAGTTGGTTGGCTTGATCTTTTAGTTCCAATACCTCCTGTTCCACCCTCTCCATAACTGGTTCCTTCTTTTCCCTCTCTAACTCCAAATGAGCGTCCAGGAGCAAGACCTCCTCCGCCTCCGCCCTGCGCATATCTATCTCCAAATTGCGAACTTTCTCCATCTTCTCCTGATTTTCCATGTTCAGTTATAATACTACTACCTGTTCCAGGACTATATCTACTCCTTTGATTTTTCCCTGCACTTCCTCCTTTTCCTACTGTAACAGTATATTTTTCTCCAGGTTCTACATTTATCTCATTTAGTAGCAAGGCTCCTCTTCCACCATTACCACCTTTATGATTATATGAACTTGTGGCTCCATGGTCATTATGTCTAAAGTTTCCACTATTTCCTCCGTCCGGCCACCTCCTCCGGCTCCTGCTATTGTTACTTTTACTTGTGTTACTCCTTCTGGTACAGTCCATGTATAAGTTCCTGGGGTTGTATATCTTACTGTTACGGTTTCATTTCTCACTACTGTTTCTACACTATTATTGGTTGAAATCAATTTAAAACCATTATCTACACCTTCTTCTTTTTGATACAATCTATATACATAACCGCTTCTTGTATCATTATTTACCCAACTTAATGGTACATAATTCATTCCATATTGGTAATCTGATTTTAGTGTTATTTTTGCTGGTACTTGTAATAGGATGTCTTGTGTTGCACTTGGGTTTCCAGCATTATCTATCGCTCTTATGTGCAAATATTGCACCATTTGTTCTTCTCCACTTATGAATGTTGGTATTTGGTCTATTGAAACAATTTCTTCGTTTGTAAATGTATGTTTTTCACTTGTTGTTACTGCGTATTGGTATCCTTTTATTCCACTTGTTACTGTTGTTAATACTGTGTTTGATTCGTATATTTCTTTTTGATTTGTACCAATTTCATAAGGTGATGTGGAGCTTCCTGTTCCTCCTGTTTTATACAAATTAGCTTTTAAAGTAATTGCAGCTCTTATTCCTGCCCAGGTAGCTTGTGAAGCACCGCCATAACAATTTGCTCCATTTACACTGTTTCCTCTAACTACATAAACTAAGTCTGGACTATTATAATGATTAGCAATAAAATATGGAGTATTTGCATAAAACATTCCTGTACTATCATTTTGAATAGTTCCTAATTGATTTTCCGAATACCTTCCATTCCATTGTCTTTCTGTTATTATTGCTGTATAAGGCAAGTCTGAACGAGATATTGCTCTTCCACTCTGTGCATATGTGTAATTAATAAAACATTGTGCAATTGCGTGTAATCCCTGTTCAAATCCCCACCCGTCTGACGCACCTCTAAAACTCCAATGATAATATCCATGTTGTTCTCCTGCTGCTAAGGTATTGCATAGATTGTTTGTACTCATTATTGTTACAATATTTCCATCATTGTATAAAACACGCCATTGACTATTTTCTTGTTTTATACTTGACCTTACCAAAGGTCCATTAGAATTTGCAGCCTTCTGTTCTTGCACAACATTACTAAAATTAGCATTTATTGTACTTAATGAAATTGGATAATTAATATATGACCCCACACTAGCAACATATGCCAATTTTGTCATTTCTATTTCTGTCTTTACTCTATGTCTATAAGTAGTTCCCTTATCTGTACTTGGTGTTATTGTTATATTGTTGCCTGTGCTATCTGCATTTGGAGTGGCCTTTACTAGTGGAATTGTTGGTGGTTCATCATCTTTTATTTCAGCATTTGCTTTGTTTAGGGTTACTTCTGTTCCTTGTATTGGAGCTATTAATTTTTCGCTTTCTCCTTCTTTTGTTTGGTATACATTGTATTTGCTTGCTCCTGCTACTTCACTCCAAGATAATTTGATTTGAGGATTTCCATTGTTATAACTATATGTTCTTGTTAGTATAATTCCATCATTTGCTCCCAAAGCTATTTCATTCATTGCTGTTTCTTTGGCTTGAATTAAGTCTTCTGGTACTTCGCCTCTGGCCTCTACTTTATTTGAAAATAGACATAGCAATAATAATATTGCCATTATTGCAATATGCTTAAATTTTGATATTAAATTGCTTATTTTTTTCTCTAATAATATACCGTGTGTGTGTGTGTGTACAACATCAAGGCTTTCAAGCATTTTCTTCATCCGTTATTCTCCTTTTGCTTTTATTATTTTTCTTATTTATATAAACACTACTAATTACTTAAATATTAGTACATACCTATTTCAATTTCAATACCACACTTTTCCACATTACAAAAAGAGCCTCCATCCTTACTACGGAAGCTCTTTTTCGGCTTTTTTCTTTGCATTTGTTAAATTTTTATTACATTTTTGTAATATTTATACTCTAAATCCAATTTTCCATTAGGGAGAACTGCAATTTAGCCATTTTTCAATATATTAAAATTATATAATAATATTATCCTTCTATATCTTCATATATTTAGTATTTCTACCTTTTCCTATAATTTGTACTTGTTTGTTTCTTACCATTGCCCCTACTACATTTTCTACTGTTGTTGGACTTACGTCTGGTAGGATTTTACATATTTCGCTTTTGGATATTGGTGTTAGGCTGTTTAATAGTGTTTGCTCTATTCTTGATTTTTTTGTTATTTTGTTACTATTTACTACATTAAATCTTTTGTCTAGTTCTTTATAACATAAATATAGTGTTGATAGGAAATTTTGCATATATGGTATATATGAATTTTGGTTTTTCTCCCATAATTCAGAAGACTGTTTTAATGCTTCATAATAGTAACCTTTACTGTTATTTATTTGTTCTTCAAATGATACATATTTACCTGCATCAAATCCATTTTTATATAATAATAACAATGATAAAAGTCTAGACATTCTGCCATTTCCATCTCTAAATGGATGTATACACAAAAAGTCTAATATTACACAAGGAATT
This sequence comes from uncultured Clostridium sp., assembly GCA_900555835.1. Classification (GTDB taxonomy): domain Bacteria; phylum Bacillota; class Clostridia; order TANB77; family CAG-508; genus UMGS1864. Next base: position 18,353 of record USMK01000004.1, on the reverse strand, counting down.
AACAGCAATTGGTTTATATTGGAATTATTTTTAGCCTCCATATATGCCAAAACTAATTGCACCATTGCTTTTGGTGTTTCTTCTGCTGATACTGGTTTAAATCTTACTTTTCTATTGCCTTCCTCGTCTTGCTCAATAATTAAATTATTATCTGTCTTATATTTTCCTCCATATTCATATCCACTATATGACATCATAATTTCGTGCAGTCTTAATATTGTCCTTTCATTAAATTCTATTTTGTCATAGTGCATATGAATTTCATTTAATGCATCTCTATATCCTGCAATTTCCGCTTCATTATGATTTAGCGGTTTACTACTTTGATTTACAATTTCGTTTATACGTTCGTCACTTGTAACTATTCCCTCTATGGCATTTGAGCTTTTAATTGATTGTACTTTTGCAATTTTTTCTAAATCTACAAATAATTTTTCATATTCTTCTTTTCTAATTTCTGCACCTGTTTTTAGAGAATATATAACACTTGTTAGGTTTACCAAATTTGCTGGCAATAGTCCGTTATCTAAAAATGAATAATCAAATTTTCTCATTTTTCCTCTTTTCTGCATATATTTTTTTATTTTATATGCATATAATTATCTTTTTCTGCATATATTTTATCATTTTATATGCAGAAAATCAATAGTTATCTGCATATACTTTTGGTGTTTTATATGCAGATAACTATTTTTTATATGCAGTATTTATTCTTCTTCATTTTGATTTTCTATTTTGGCATTGTTGTTTTTGCAGGCTTTTACCCAGAGAATTCGTTTGTCTTCGGATTTTTCTATTTTGAAGGTTATTTCTTCGGTTTCTATTGTTGGTGTTTCTTCGTCTTGTGGAATTCTGCCTAGTTCGTCTTGTAGATAGCCTGATAGGGTATCATAATCCCCTTCTGGAATGTTGGATTTTAGTAGTTTGTTCACATCATATATTGGCATATTTCCTTCTAGCATATATGTGTTTTCGTCTATTTTTTTGTATTCTTCTTCTATTTTGTCATATTCATCATATATGTTTCCTACTAATTCTTCTAAAATGTCTTCCATAGTTATTATTCCTGCTGTTCCACCATATTCGTCTACTACAATAGCCATATGGTTTTTGTTCTTTTGTAGTTCTCTAAATAGTTCGTCTATTTGTTTTATTTGTGATACAAAATATGCTTGTTTCATTATCTTTTTTATGCTGAATGTTTTTTTGTTTATGTTTTTTAGCACATCTTTTATATATAATACCCCTCTTATTTCATCTATATTTTCTTCATAGATTGGAATTCTGCTATATCTGTATTCTTGTTTTTCTAGTTCTTCTAATAATTCCTCTTTTGTTGTTGATATATCTAGTGCGAAAATTTCTGTTCTATGTGTCATTATTTCTGATACTACAATGTCGTTTAATTCAAACACATTGTTTATTAGCTCTTTTTCGCTTTCCTCTATTGTACCATTTTCTTCGCCTTGGTCTAGCATCATTTTTATTTCTTCTTCTGTTACTGTATCTTCTTCGTTTTCGTTTACTCCAAACATTTTTGATATTACATTTGTTGCACTACTTAAAAGTTTTACAAATGGTGCTGTAATTACTGATAATGCTCTAATTGGTCCTATTGTTGCAAATGATAGTTTTTCGTAATATTTCATTGCTAATCTTTTTGGTACTAATTCGCCAATTATTAGTGTGAATATAGATAGAATCATTGTTATTAAAACTATTGAGATGCCTTTCCATATTTCTATACTTATTGCTGGAATTAAATTATATAAAATTGGTGCTAGTTTATCTGCAAAAGCATCTGATGCAAATGCACTTGATAAAAAGCCTGCAAGTGTTATTCCTATTTGAATTGTGGCTAAAAATTGACTTGGCTTTTTTAGCATTTTTTCTATTTGTTTTGCTTTTTTGTTTCCTTCTTTTGCCATTTTTTCTATTTTTGCATCATTTAGCGATATATATGCAATTTCGCTTGCTGCAAAAAATGCGTTTATTAGTATAAGTATAACTAAAACTATCAATTGGGACCCCATAAATTGTTATCCTTTCTATTTATATTTTCTTTTATTTTTCTTTAATACTATTACTCCATTTTTTCTTCCATTATAAAGAACTAGAAGCAATATTACTAAAACGACCAATATCCAAGCAATATTTAGCATTTTTCCACCTGCTTGAACTGCAATTAGAGTTGTTGTTTGTGAATAATCGTCTTCTATGTCTGATTGATTGTTTTCTTTTGAGTCTATGTCATTTAGTCCATATTCGTTATATGTTTCATATATTTCTACTGTGTTTACATTTATTCCAGTATTTTCTTCTGTCATATTTTTTAATAAAATAAGTTTTATTTCTTTTGTTTCTCCTGGATTTATTGCTGTATTTGCTAATTCATTTGAATATATATTTCCATTTTGTGCTATATACCACCTTGGATTTAGTTCTGAAATAAATTGCATTCCTTTTGGCATATAGTCTACAATGTTTTTTGCATATCCAGCAATATTTCCTTCATTTGTTACTTTTATTTTGTATTCCACATATATTTTAGAGCCATCTAAAACTTCTGGTGCAATATCAAATTTTGCTAAATTTGCATCATTATATTGATGTTCCCTTATTTCTTTATTATTTTGTAATGTTATTTTTTCTATACCACTTTCTAACTTTAAGTCAAATATCAATTTATCTGTTAAGCCTATATCAATATTTTCAAAGTCTGAATTTTCTATTCTTATTGTATCAGAAATCGCTGCTATATAGACTTTTCCATTATCTTGTACTTCTGTTGAAATTACATCTGAGTTATTTGTGTTTGATACTCCGCCTTTTTTGTATTCTGTAACTTGGTATTTGTTTTCGTCGTATTTGCATATTACTAAATAATTCCCTTGGTCTAAGTCATTTATATAGTAATTTCCATCATTGTCACTTGTAGCAGTTTTTACAGGATATCCTGTGTCTGCATTTATTACTAATATTTCTGAATTTGCTATATTTTCGTCATTTTTTTCCCTTGTTCCATCTCTGTTTTTGTCATACCAAACTTTTCCTGATATGCTATATTTTCTTGTTTCTGTTTCGATTGGTACAGAGCCCTTTGTTTGAACCGCTTCCACAATATGTGTTACAGTTCTATCTTGACTTACCCCAAGCTCGCTAGAACCTATCTCAGCAGTATTTTTCACTTTAATATTTTGAGATTTTGATACTGCTTTTGCTTTTATTGTAAGTACCATTGTTTCATTTGGTTGTAAATTGCTTATTGCTTCTATTTTTCTGTTGTTATCCATTGATGTTGTTACTTTAAAATTGCCTATTTCATAGTAGCTTTCAACTAGTTCTAAATTATCTGGTAACACATCACTTATTGATACATTGTTTGCAGATATGTTTGAAACATTTGTAGCTTTTAATGTGTATGTAACAGTTTCTCCATCATTTAAATACTTATTATTGTTGTCACATAAAGTTTCTGTTTCTAGTTTTGGTTTTGCAATAGTATTTCTTTGCACATCTCCTGTGTAATCGCCTATATTGTTTCCTGTTATTTTTAGGAAAGTTTCTATATTTCTTGAATATTCGTTTTCTTGCAATTTTGATGTTACTGTTTCTATTTTGATTTGCACATCTTCGTCTTTTGCAATTGTTCCTAAATCTAGTGTAATTGTCCTGTTTTCATTGTTGTAGGTTCCTGTTAATACCTTTTCCCATTCTTCATATTCTGGATTATATTTTATTGTATATGCATCTTTGTAATCTAATCCTTCTGGTAATGTTTTGGTTAATGCAATTCCATTTATGTCTTCATTTTTATTGTTTTGTATTCTTATATTGTATGTTAAATCACTATTTTCTCGAAGAAGAACCTCTTCTGCAACAGTTGGGATTTCTGTTACTAATATTTCTGGTGATTTTACTATGTTTTTATATTCTTCTGCAAAAATTTCTTTTTCCAAATCGTCTGCATTTACAGATGCATTATTTATCATATATTCTGTTTCTTCTGTTCCAGATAATTTATTTACCTCTACATAAAACTCTACCTTAGTTTCTTCTCCAATGTCTAGTTTTTCCAATTTCCACATTAAAATTTGTGCATTTGGATTTTTTTCGTCATATCCTTGTGATAGTCCATTTCTAGTGTATACTGTGTATATTGCATTTTCTGGTAATATATCTTTTATTTCTAAATTATATATTGGGTCAATTCCTGTATTTTTTACTTTGATTTCATATCTTATTTTTTGTCCTTCATTTGCATATGCACCATTTGGAATTGTTGCATTTTGAGTTATTTCCATTTGTGGACCTCTACCAGTTGTTAAGCACATTATATCTGATGTAGCTTCTTCGTTTATTTTGCCTGTTTCTCTATTGTTTTCAAAATATACTGTTGCTGTGTCATATATATATGCATTGTGTTCTAGGTTTGCAGGTATTTTTATGTTGTATTTTATATTCATAAAATCGGCTTGTTTAACAGTATCTGTAATTTTTATCATATATGATTTTACATTTTCTAAACTTTGAAATTCCTCTGTCCACTTATTTTCCTCATTTGTTAAATCTGCGGTTGCTTGCTCATTTTCTGAATAGTAGATTTTTACATTTTCGAGATTGCTTTCTACTTTTATGTTTTGTCCTAGCTGTGTATCTAGCGTAGTTTCAAATTCATTTATTTTTTGTCCTTTGAATGGGATTCTACCAAGTACAGTTAAGTTATCACAGTCATTTCCTGTATTGTTCATTACTAATAAGTTAACTTGTGCTTGTTTTTCTTCTGTATAAATTTCTAATTTTCCTGTCTTACTTCCTTGGCTTACAGATATTATTTTTTCTTCATTTGCATTATAGTTTGCAATCTCTGTTCCTATAATCATTCCTACTGGTGATACAAATTCTATATCAGTCTTGGCTTGCCCATAATTTTCTTCATTATATTTTATTGCATTTTCATTATTGTATGTCATTATTATGGCATCTGTTTTTGAGGCAGTTCTCATATCTACTGTTATGTTTGTGTTTAATATTATTGTTGTTCCATTTGTGTATTCTTCTAACAAGAATTTGCTTTGTGTTCCTTTTAGTTTGATTAATATTGTAATTCTTCCATTTTTTACAGATTTGCTTATATTTTCAATTTGCAATTCCTCGTCAAATAAAATATTTGCATCTTTTATCTCTATATCTGAGATTTCTTTTGGAAGTTCTATTTCAAACTTAGGATTTTGGTATAAATCGCTATTTTCGCTATTATTATTTAACTCTATTTTTAATTCAACATTTTCGTTTTTGCTAATAGAAGATAGTTTGTTTGAACTTAAACTAAGTTTAGCTTCTGTTGATGTTTCATTTAATTTTGTGTTTATTGTGTATGAATTTACTTCGGTTTCACTTTCTTCTGTATCTATCAAACTTAGATTAAATGTATCTACTAAATTTTGGAATGTTTTTACTTGTTCTTTTGTGTATGGCAATTGAGATTTTATAGCTTTTTTATTGTGGATTGCTAATGTACCTTCATTTATAATTTTGCTAGTTTTTATAGTAATATTGCTGGTTTCGTTTTCATACACAATATTGTAATTATCGCTTTCGTCTAGTCTTGTTTCTTTGTTTATTTCTGCAATTTGATTATTGTCTTTATCAAAAATTTTTATCCAGCCTTCTTCTCCTAGAATAGTATCAAAATCAGCTTTATTTATGCTTGTTTGTTTATAAATCACATATGATTCAATACTATCTTGCATTTCGTATTGCTTGTTTTCTGCATTTTCAAAATATGTTGCAGTATCTTGCACTTTAATTCCTTTTAAGTTTTCAGCATATGCAATTTCTATTTCTAAATTTGTATTATATGTTGTTTCGTACTCAGGTATTTTTTTGGTATAATTTGCATACATTTTTCCTTTTGAAATCTCGTCTATTTTGTCTGTATTTAATTGCACAATATCCCCATTTTTTGCATCAATTGTGGAAATCAATTTACAATCTGCTTGTTTTTCTTCATTTTCTCCATAAATATTTGCTTTTACATTAGCATTTGTTTCTATTTTTAGATTCTCTTTTAGTTTTTCATCTTTGAAAATATATGTTATTTTGTATTCTTCTTGTGTTTTTGCATTTCCTTCTGTAAATTTAATTTGATTATTTCCTAAAATCTCATAATCTATTTTTCTATTTCCGTTTGTTATAATAATTTTGTCTGCTGATTTTTCGTCAATTTGTAGTTGTTTAGCTGTAATTTCTATATTTTTAAAAGGCAATTTTTCTTCTTTGTTTTGTGTTAATTTTAGGTTTTGAGTAATTATAATTCCATTTTCTTCTGGTAAAGTATATTCTGTATATTTAGAAATTTCGGTTTCAAGCATAACATCATTTTGGCATATCCAATTTAGATTGAACATTATGCTTTTTTCTATTTTGTTTTCTTTTCCATTGTTATCAACATAAACAGCTGTTAATTTAGCAATATTGTTTTTGTTTAAATCTGTTTCTATATTTGTAATGTTGTATTTTAAATCGAATTCTAAGTTAATTGTCTTGTTTTCAGTTATTTGTTTTAATGCAATTTCATTATCACTTGAATTTTTTACAATATCCTCGTCTTGGTTTATATTAACAATATTAAAGTTTTTGTCTTCTCCATTTTCTGCACTAAAACTAATATATGCATCCTTCAAATATCCTTCATTTTCAACTAATATATATGATTTTAGTTTTACCATATCATTTATGTCCGAAATATGGCTATATTGGGTATCCTCACCATTCCAAATACCAATATTAAATTTAACATTCTTAACCTTAGTTTCATCTCCCTGAACATCTAGGGTACTAGAAATAGCCTTACTAACAACCCATTGCCCCAAAACAGCCCAGTTTCCAAAAGTTAGTGCAATAACTAATATGCTCACTATAAAATTCCTAAAAACTTTACTATCTCTATTGCCTCTCATATTTCCTCCAAATAAGTATACTTATATATATTTTATTTTACTATTACACAAAAGATTGTCAATGGATAAACCTTCAAGCCGAAGATTTTACACCATCAATCCCCTTACGGAAGCGACAAAAGAGGCTTTTGTTGTGGGGGATATATTAAATTTTTGTTACAACGTAAAACTTTCATCTTTGTACTAAAATCTATTGCTTGTTAACTTAATTCACTATATAATTATTAGAGAGGGTATGTGCTCCCTATGGAGTGCACCACCCTCTTTTTTTACCATATTTTTTCATTTGACAAAATTGCGTTTTCATAATAGAATATAAGCTGTATAAATATAATTAAAGGAGATTTTTTGATATGTCAAACAACATACTTCATGTACGGTTTGGACGTTGGGTCTACTACCGTAAAAATTGTGATAATGAATGAAAATTTAGAAACAATATACACAACATACACAAGACACTTTTCAGATACCAAGAAAACAGTTTGTGAAGTTCTAGAAAAATTGGCTGATGATTATCCTGATAACTTGTTTACTATAAACTTAACAGGTTCTGGGGCAATGTCTGCTGCTACATTTTTGGACTTACCTTTTATTCAAGAAGTTATTTCTTGTAAAAGAGCTGTTGAACACTACATTCCTCAAACAGATGTAGTAATTGAACTTGGTGGAGAAGATGCAAAAATAATTTATTTTGATAAATTTATGGAACAAAGAATGAATGGAACTTGTGCTGGTGGAACTGGTGCATTTCTAGACCAAATGGCTTCTTTACTTGCAACAGATACACCTGGACTTAACGAACTTGCCAAAGGATATGAAACTATATATCCCATTGCTTCTCGTTGTGGCGTTTTTGCAAAAACTGATGTTCAACCTTTATTAAATGAAGGTGCTCGTAAGGAAGATATTGCAGCATCTATATTCCAAGCTGTTGTTAACCAAACAATTAGTGGTTTAGCTTGTGGTAGACCAATTAGAGGAAAAGTTGCATTTTTAGGTGGTCCACTAAATTATCTATCTGAATTGCGTAAAAGATTTATTGAAACTTTACATTTGAAAGATGACGAAATTATTATACCAGAAGAAGCTCATTTGTTTGTGGCAAAAGGTGCTGCTATAAATTCAGCTAATCATAATGCTATTTCTAGCTCAAAATTAAAGAGCAAAATAGAAATGTTTAAAAGCTCAAAAGATTCTACATCTAAGCCTTTACAACCTCTATTTTTTGCTAATGCAGATTATGAGGCTTTTAAAACTAGACACGATAAAGCAACAGTAAAAAAAGGCAGTTTAGAAGGTTTTTCCGGAGATTGCTTTATAGGAATAGATGCAGGTTCAACTACAACAAAACTTGCAATAATTGATACAGATGGTACTTTGCTTTATTCTTTATACCAAAGCAATGAAGGTAATCCATTAAAAAGTGTTATGACAATGCTAAAAAAAGTGTATTCTGTTCTACCAGGAAGTGCAATCGTTAGACATTGTGGTGTTACAGGATATGGAGAAAAGCTAATTCAAACTGCACTTAATGTAGATATTGGCGAAATTGAAACTATCGCCCATTATACTGCTGCGAAAGAGTTTATGCCTAATGTAACCAGTATTGTAGATATCGGTGGACAAGATATGAAATATATTAAAATAAAAAACGGTGCAATTGATAATATAATGCTTAATGAAGCTTGTTCTTCTGGTTGTGGTTCATTTATAGAAACTTTTGCTAAAAGTTTAAATATGAATATAGAAGAATTTGTAAATGCTGCACTTGGTGCTCAAAATCCAGTTGACTTGGGTTCAAGATGTACTGTTTTTATGAACTCTAAAATAAAACAAGCACAAAAAGAAGGATATACAACAGCTGATATTTCTGCTGGTCTTTCATATTCTGTTGTAAAAAATGCTATACAAAAAGTTATGAAAGTTAGAGATACCAAAACACTTGGAGACCATATTGTTGTACAAGGTGGTACTTTCTATAATGATGCTGTTTTAAGAAGTTTTGAGCTTATTGTTGGAAAAGAAGTTATCCGTCCTGATATAGCAGGTCTAATGGGAGCATATGGTGTTGCTTTGTTAGCACAAGATGCTTATTTGGAAAAAGGAAATACTAACTATACTTCTACAATAATGAAAACAGACGAAATTGATAGCTTAAAAATAGATACTCTTCATGCAAGATGTGGAAAATGCGAAAACAATTGCTTACTTACAATAAATAGATTTGGTAATGGAAAAAAATTCATATCTGGTAACAGATGTGAAAGGGGTTCTGGCGAAATATCAGAACATTCTGACTTACCAAATATGTATAAATACAAAAATGAAAGATTATTTAGCTATGTTCCTTTAAGTGAAGAAGAAGCAACACGTGGAACAATAGGAATTCCAAGAGTTCTTAATATGTACGAGGATTTTCCTTTCTGGTTTACATTTTTCACAAATTTAGGATTTAGAGTAATAATTTCTGAAAAAAGCACAAGAAAAACATATGAAAAAGGTATAGAATCAATGCCTTCTGAATCTGTATGTTATCCGGCGAAACTTGCACATGGACATATTATGAGCTTGATTGAACAGGGAATACATACTATATTCTATCCTTGTATTCCATATTCAAGAAAAGAATACAAGGATGCAGATAACCATTACAACTGCCCTATCGTAATTTCTTATTCAGAAGTTATAAAAAATAATATAGAGCAATTAAAAGACATAGAATATATAAATCCATTCTTACCACTTGATCCTAAAAAACTTGTAAAACGTATTTTAGAATTAGACGAATTTAAGAGATTTGGATTTAGTAAAAAAGAATTGCAAATAGCTGCCGAAAAAGCAGATGCTGAGCATCACAAATTTAGAGATGATGTTCATAAAAAAGGCGAAGAAATTTTAAAATATATTGAAGATCATAATTTAAAAGGAATTGTACTTTCAGGAAGACCATATCATGTAGACCCTGAAATAAACCACGGTATTGATACACTAATTACAAGTCTTGGTTTATGCGTACTTTCAGAAGATAGTATCTCACATTTATGTCAGGCAGAAAGACCTTTAAGAGTTGTTGACCAATGGATGTTCCATGCTCGTTTATATGCAGCTGCTGACTTTGTTGGAAGACACAAAAACTTAGAGCTTGTTCAACTAAACTCATTTGGTTGTGGAGTTGATGCTGTTACAACAGACCAAGTTGAAGAAATTCTATCAAGTTTTGGCAAAATGTATACATTGATAAAAATTGACGAAATAAATAACTTGGGTGCTGTAAGAATTCGTCTTCGTTCACTTCTTGCAAGTATGAATAAAAGAGAAAAAATTGCAAATCCTTGTAGCACTTGCACAGGATGCTATGAGCAAAAGAAAGTTCCTTTCACAAAAGAAATGCGTGAAGATTATACAATTTTAATGCCTCAAATGGCACCTATCCACTTTGAATTGTTAGAAGCTGCTGTTCAATCTGAAGGCTACAAAGTAGAACTTTTAAGAGAATGTACCCCTCATACTGTGGAAACAGGCTTAAAATATGTAAATAATGATGCTTGCTATCCTTCTATTTTAACAACAGGTCAAATGATAGAAGCATTAGAATCTGGTAAATATGATGTTAATAAAACAGCTCTAATTATGTCTCAAACTGGTGGGGGTTGTAGAGCCACAAACTATATTGGATTTATTCGTAAAGCATTAAGAGATGCCGGATATCCAAATGTTCCAGTTATTTCATTCAACATTGTTGGTATGGAAAAAATGCCTGGATTTAAGATTACTCCATCTTTAATGGAAAAATTACTAAAATGCATAGTTTATGGTGATTTACTACAAAAAATGCTTTACAAAAACAGGGCTTACGAAGTAAACAAAGGCGAATCACAAGCATTATTTGAGAAATGGCTTGATAAAGCTAAAAAATTAACTCAAAATTCTAATAGCAAAGAATTTAAAAAGAGTATTTATGATATAGTTGAAGATTTTGAAAAAATTGAATTAGACCAAACCGTTAAAAAGCCTAAGGTTGGTATCGTTGGAGAGGTTTTGATTAAATATCACCCATATGGTAACAATTTTGTAGCTGACAAATTAGAAGAAGAAGGCGCAGAAGTTATTCTTCCTGATTTTATGGGATTTGTTAAATTTATGGCTACTCATAAGATCACATTTAATGAATTGTTAAAAACTAATGCAACAAAAGCCAAAATATTTGAAATTGCAATTAGATTAATTGATATTCTTGAAAAAGATGTTAAAATTGCACTTGGTAAGTCTAAAAAGGATTATTTAATGCCTTGCGACATCTGGCATTTAGAAGAAAAAGTTGAAGATGTACTTTCAATAGGAAATCAAACTGGCGAAGGTTGGTTCTTAACAGCTGAAATGATTGAATATATTGAAAATGGTATTCCAAATATTATATGTGTTCAACCTTTTGCTTGTTTACCTAACCATGTTGTAGGAAAAGGAGTCATTAAAACAATACGTTCAATGTTCCCACAAGCCAACATCACACCTGTTGATTATGATCCAGGGGCTAGTGAGGCTAACCAGACGAACAGAATCAAGCTTTTAATGACAGTTGCGAAAGATAATTTAAAGTTACAAGAAAAAGAAAAAAATACGCTTAAAAGCGAAAATGGAGTTAATGAGGAGACATCTGATAAAGAAGAAGCTAAAAATGTATAAAAATAAAAAGAGTTCTAATATTAGGACTCTTTTTTATTTTCTTTTTACTATAGCCGTGCGTTTTTTCTCCCCTATGTTTCGTCGTTGTTGTCGTCTTCTAGGGCTCCGAAGAGTTCGTCGAATTTGTCTTCTAGTTCTTTTTGTATGTCTTGGGTTATGTTGTTGATGTCGTCGTCTTCTTCGGGTTGTGGTAGTGTTGGGGCTGGGATGTCTTCGAATTGGTCATCTATGTTGACTGCTACTTGGGCTGGTTTTGGTGTTTTTTTTGGTTTGATTGGTTGTTTCGGTGGTTCTTCATTTATATTTAGTTCTTCTAATTCTTCTAGTTTTGCATCTGTTGGTTCGTCAAATAGATCGTCTAGTGATTCTACTGCTACATTTGCTGTTGGTTCGTCGTCTTCTCCGTTGTATGGATTGTATGGGTTGTAAGTTCTCCATACTCCTCTGTCTATTGCTTCTATGTCATTGTGGTTTTCTGGATATTTTGATGCATATTTTACTGTTGGATATTCGAAGTAATAGTATTTATGTGCTTTTATTGGTTTTATTCCTTTTTCGTAGATTATACATAAGTCATTATCTAGTCTTCTTAGTTCGTCTGGTGTTAGAAGTGCTCTTGCCATTATGTTGTCTGACATGCTATATCCTGTTCTCATGTTTGATCTATCTCTACTTACAGATTTGCTATCTCTTGATATTGTTTTTTCTCCTAGTGCCTTTGAGAAATATTCTACTGTTTTTTGTGAGTTACTTCCTAGGAACAAGTGTGTATCACAGTTACCCATTATTGTTTCATGAGCTTCTTTGTAGACTGCTTCTAACTGGTCTAAGTTCTGTAATATAACACTAAATGATATTTTTCTACTTCTACTTGTTGATATTTTTTTATCAAAGTCTGGTATTTTACCAATGTTTGCAAACTCATCTAGTATGAAGTATGTTGGAACTGAAAGTGCTCCTCCATTTTGGTCTGCAAAGTCGTATAATTGTTGTATCATCTGTGAGAAGAATATTGTAAGTAAGAAATCGTATGCGGCATGTGTATCTGATGATATTACATATACTGCTGTTTTCTTTCTTCCTATATCTTCAAAGTTTATTGTGTTTGTTGATGTTAGTTCTGCTATGTCTTTTGAGTCGAATTTTCCTAGTTTTGATTGTAGTGAGCTTAGGATTGAACTATATGTTTTTTCTGGCGCTATTTCTATGTTTTTGTAATATCTTCTTGCAGGGTGGTCAAATGGAAGCTCGTTCATTAGGTTTGTTAATAAGTTATCTCCATTTCCACTATTTGCAGCTCTTACCATTTCTGCACAACTTGCCAAGTTTTGTTCTTCTGGTGGTCTTACTGCTTTTAAATAATATATAAGTGCTTTTAATAATGCTTCTGACATATCGTCCCAGTATGGGTCGCTTTTATCTCCTGCTCCGGCTTGTCCTTTTACTATTGTAGAAGCTATTACGTCTACATCTAATTGGCTTTTTATATTAACTAATGGATTGTAACCATCACTATTTTGTGGATTTATTAAGTTGAATACTTTTATTTCATATCCATTTGCTCTTAGGAATCCAGCAGTTTTGTCATATAACTCACCTTTTGGATCTGTAAATACATATGAACCCAGCATTTGGTAGGCATTTGGAATAACAAATGATGCAGATTTACCAGCACCAGAACCACCTATTACAAGGATATTAACATTTCCTCTTTTATTTACTGGCAAGTAATTTTTCTCAGCAAGTAGTATTCCTTTTTTAGGATCTAACACTTTGTATTGCTCTCCATTTTCGCACCAATCACTTGAACCATGTTCTATGGAATCATATTCTGATTTTGGCCACATTTTTGCAATTCCTATTGTCATTGCAATTATATAAATTACTGTAAATTTAAGCAAAACCCCAAAATAATTACCTATGTAATTTAGTGAAAATGCTGTAAATATTGAATTAAATAAGCTTCCCATATTTGTATATAGATTTTCTAAAAATGTTCCAAAATGAAAAATCCCTTCAACATCTGCATCCTTTATCGCAACTGACATAGGCGCAATAAATACTATGGATAAAAATACCCATAGTATTACAACTACAATCAATTGAGTTTTGCTTTTCTTTATGGCTCTCTTTAATTTATCTAACATAATTTTTCACCATCTCATTCGTTTATTTTTATCTTCCTTCTTCACGTGATTTTGTTTTACCTTCTAATGGTATACTAATACTTCCATTTTCTTCTAAATATTTTTCAGGATTTTCAAAATCAAAGCTTTTTGCTTCATCAACTTTGAAAAGTATTTTACCATTTTTTTCTTTCTCTTTATGTCCAAACATACCACATATTCTCATTTATATAGTTCCCCCTTTATTCTTGTTTGCTATCTCGGACTTCAAATGCGAAATAGCTTTTATATGGTTTTAATTTACATTTTCCTTTTACTTCGTTTGTCTCTTCATCGAAATATAAAGTTGGTTTTATTTCCTCTGCCGTTTCTGGATCAATTATTGAAATTGGTCTTTTTAAATTTGGCGTATATGGAAAATCTTTATACTCGGTTGCTTGCTCGCTATAAAGTGTTTTAAATTTCATTGGCATAGGTTTTTTAGAAATTCTTACTCTGTCATCTTCTAAAATTCCCATATTAACTACAACTTTTTCTTTTCCAAATGATAGAATAACAAGTTGGTTATTAGCAGTTGATAAATCATCTACATAAAAAGTTTTCTTTTTATTGCTTCCAACTAATTCTTCGGTGTAGTTTAGTCTTTCTACTGTGTATTTTGGCGAATCCTTTAAAAATTCTTTTTCTGTTTTATTTACTTGATATATTACTGTGTTTACGTCTTTTTGATCTGTAATACTGAAATGTCTTCCTTCAATATTCTTTTCCATCTTTTAAAACACCTCTCTCATTTTATCTTTTGTAGCAAATCACAATATTTATTATACACCAATTGTCCATTATTGTCAACCTGCTACAATTTTATGTAAATTTTGCTTTTACGCTTTTCTTGGATTAAATGTAGAAATTTCTGCCATTTTTTCAAATAACTCTTTTTCATTATTATTTAAGGTTTTAGGAACCATTATTTTAACTTCGGCTACTAAATTTCCTCTTGTTCCTTTCCCGTCTTTATAGCCTTTTTGTGCAATTTTAATTTTTTCTCCACTTTGTATTCCTGGCGGAATATATAATGCTACTGATTCATCAATTGAATCTACCTGAGTTTTTGTACCTAATGCAGCTTCCCAAGGTGTTAAAAACAAATTTGTGTATAAATCACAGCCTTTTAGCTTAAATTTGTTATTATCTTCAATATTAATTTTTATAAATAGGTCTCCGTTGTTTCCACCATTTTGTCCTTCTTTCCCTTGACCTATTAGCCTGATTTTTTCATTATTTCTAATTCCAGATGGAACTTTTACAGAAAATGTTTTCATATTGCCATTAACTGTTCTTAGCGAAATCTTTTTACTTAAACCATAATAAGCATCTTCAATACTTACATTGATTTCGGTTTCTATATTTTCTCCTTTTACAGCTGGTTTTTTATTCTTAGTTTTAACCTCTTCTTGTCCCTCTTTTGTATTACCAAAAAACATATTGAAAAAGTCACTAAAAACAGAATCCGAACCTCTTCGGCTCTCTTCAAACTCTTTTCGTTTTTTATTTCCAACATAATTATTCCACATTCTATCATACTTTCTTTTAGCTGAGCTATCTGAAAGAACCCTATATGCTTCATTTATGTCCTTAAATCTATCCTCTGCCTCTTTACTTTCTATATTCACATCTGGGTGATATTTTTTAGCAAGTTCTCTATATGCAGTTTTTATCTCACCTAGAGAAACTCGATTTGTCTGTAGTTCCAGTATACGATAATAATCTTTAAAAATCATCATACTCCTCCTACCCACGATTGTTGTTTGCTATTATATCACGTTTTTAAGGGTTTGTGAAGGTTTTGAGAAAAGATTTTATTCTTTACTTTACTACCTCCAAAAATGCATTTCTTGCAGTTATACTTCTTGGGTGAATTTGTTTGCGTTTTTGTATGTTTTGGTTTATGTTTAAATCAATTATTCTAATTACAGTTTCTAGTAAATTTTCCTCTGACAACTTACGATATTCGTCTAGGTCGCTCCACTCTCTATCTAGTCCGGTGGCATCTGCTACAAATAAAATTTGAGATAAAACATCCATTCCAGCCTTTGCTGTTGTGTGGTTTTCCACAGCTTGTACCATATCTTGTGTAAAACCAAATTCGTCTTTGCAAATTCTTGCACCTATTTTCGCATGCCATAATCCTGGATTCTTCATTTCTGTTTCATCAAATTGAATTTGTTTTTCTTGTATGAACTTCATTACCTCGTCAATTTTCATTTCCTTAGCTACATCATGAGCTAAGCCTATCAATCGGGCCTTTTCCACATCTTCCCCATAAATTTTAGCCAATTCTTCACATCTTTGCATTACTGCAAGCGAATGATTATATCTTTTTTCTGATAAAGTAGATTTTAATCTTTCTTTTATTATTTCTTCCATTTGTTTTCCTTCTTTCTTTTTTCTTACAGTATTATAATTTAGAATAAAAAAAATGTCCATATTCTTTTAAAGATATTGGACATTTTCTATTGTATTTAATTAGTAACTAGGCTTTACTTTTTCTGAATATATTTTACTATTTGAATAGCCATTTTCCTTACATGATTTTTTCTATGATTTGGCTAAACTTCATTGAATTTGAGGCTTTAAATAGAATTGCATCATGTGGTTGTAATATAGTTTTTAAGAAATTTGAAGCACTTTCATTGTCCTTAAACTCACTTACATTTGCCATACCAAGTTCACGAGCTTTTGAAGCTATATATTTAGCATTTTCTCCAACAGTAACTAATACATCTATTTTGTTTTTTGCTACATCTTCTCCCACTTTCTCGTGCAACTCTTTTGCAAAATCGCCAAGTTCAAGCATATCGCCTAAAACAGCAATTTTTCTTTTAGAATTTACAGACTTCAAATACTCAATACCAGCTTTCATAGAATCATAACTAGCATTGTAAGAATCATTTATATATGTTATTTCATTTTTTCTTATAATTTCCATTCTCTTTTTTGTAAGCTGAAACTCTGCAATTCCTTGTAAAATATCCTCCAAATTAGCATTACAAGCCACTCCGAACAGCAATAGCACTTAGACTATTATATACAAAAGGAATACCACTTACAGGAACATTTACCTTATAAGTTTTTCTAGCAATATCAATATCATAGCTCACATTCTCCTCTGTATTCTCTATATTATAGGCCATATAATCACTATCATTTTCAATTCCATATGTAACAATATTGTACTTATCTTTATTTTGTATAGCCCAAGAATGTAACAAATCATTATCATTATTAACAATAACGGTTCCGCCATCTTGCAAACCTTCCAAAATTTCAAGCTTAGCTTTCAAAATATTCTCTCTTGAACCCAAATTTCCAATATGAGAAGTTCCAATATTAGTTATAACACACACACTAGGACGTGCAATATTAGTCAAAACACTAATCTCTCCCAAATGGTTCATACCCATTTCCACAACCATAGCATTTTGGTCTTTCAACCTCAAAATAGTAAGAGGCAAACCAATATGATTATTATTATTCCCCTCAGTCTTCAAAACATTAAAACTCTTCGAAAGTCCACTAGCCACAATATCCTTTGTGCTAGTCTTACCAACACTTCCAGTAATAGCCACAACCGGAATATTATACATATTCCTTCTAAACTTAGCAATATCCTGCAAAGCCTTTATGCCATCTTCCACAACAATAATACTCTTACCATCCACAGCGCCAATATCAACATTCTCCTCAAACGAACGCTCAATAATACAAGCACAAGCTCCATTCTCAAAAGCATTCATATAATAAGCATTACCATCAAAATTCTCTCCCTTAATACCCACAAAAACCTCACCAGGCTTTATGCTTCTAGTATCCTTAGAAAAGCCACAAACTACATCACCCAAATTACCACAAAGAAACTTTCCACCACAAGCCTTAACAATATCCTCAACTCTCAAACTATCCATAACCGTCACTCCTAACACTATAATTATTATATTAAAAATATATTAAATAAGTTTCAAAAAATATATAAAAAAATAATTGACATTATGAAAAAAACTGTGTATAATTAAACTAGAAAACGAGAAACACAAAGTGTGTTGCCAAAGTACAAAATAAACCATTCGTCCTTCGTCAAAAGCAGAATGGTTTATTTTTTATTGCTTATGTAGTAAATAACAAATGCTGATTAACAAAGCAAAATTTATGATAATCATTCCTACTAATCCAAAGAAAAGTAGGTAAGTAATTTTTAAAACTGCAAATTCTACCATATTAACCACCCCCAATATCAATCTCACAACTAAGAAGTCGTGGAATAAATATGTAAGCAAACATCAAAGAGCAACAAAAAAGGTGGCAACGCACTCCACTTATTCTCATTTTCTATAACCAAGATTATACAACACATTTTACAAAAAAGCAATATTTAAAAATGATTTTTTGTAAAAATATTGACATTAAACCAAGCAAGAAACACCGCAGGTGTTACGAGCAAACTCAGACTTCAAGTTACAGAGTAGTCGAAAGAAAGAGGTATAATTATTTTTTATTTAAATAAAAAATAATTATACCTCTTTCT